>JAIFKL010000201.1 GCA_020049595.1 Desulfobacteraceae bacterium | reverse complement strand
AGAGAGTCTCTCTGCACTTTTCTGATGAGTTCATCGAATCTTTGCGCCCTGTCTGTCCGGATTCGCAAGGGTACGGTATTCAGAAAAAGTCCGACGATTTCCTCCACGCCGGGAATATCCGTAGGACGACCTGAAACGGCAACGCCGAATACCACGTCATCGCTGGCATTATAATGACTCAGCAGAATCCCCCAGAGCGACTGAATCACAGTATTGACAGTTACCTGTTGACTCGCAGCCAAGTCCTGAAGCCGTTTCGTGCTGTTCTCGCTCAATTGACTTCCGACAATTTTCGACAACTCCTTTTGTCTGTCAGTGTTATCTCTTGTTTTCGGCAATGTTGCCAATTGCTCGTATCCGGCAAGATATTCTGTCCAATATCGTCTCGACGCCTCTCTATCCGTATTTTCCAGCCATCGGATATAAGTGCTGTATTGGACAGCAGGTTTCAGCACCGGTTTTTGTCCTTTTTTCATGGACTGAGACTGGTAGTATTCCAAGAGTTCTCGAACCAGAATGCCGAGACACCAGCCGTCCATCAGGATATGATGATAGCTCCAGACCGCTTTATAAGCCGTTTCAGATACTTGAAACACGGTCAGCCGCGTCAGCACATCGCTGCTGAGATCGAACCCTTTTTCACGGTCTTTGTGTTTGAACCGCTCAATATAGAGTTCCGGTTCTTCCTGAACCGCCCGAAGGTCTTTGAAATCAAAGGCAATGTGCCGTTCTTTCAGTACGACTTGCAACGGTCGGGCAGTTCCTTTATAGACAAAGGCAGTTCTGAGAATATCGTAGTGTTTAAGCAATTCGTTCCAGCCTTCTTCAAAGAGCCTTATATCCAAATTTCCGCTCATGGAAAAAGAAAACTGCTCGAAATAGGCAAGCGACTCGCTTTGATAAAGCCTGTGAAAGAGCATCCCATCCTGCATGGGAGAAAGCGGATAAATGTCTTTGAGGTTATTCTTCCCGATTCCGCCGCTTTCAAGAACTTCGTCAAGTTCTTTCAGACTCAGGTTCGGATAAGTCAGATCCGATGGCGTAAGTTCACCCGACGTTTTGCTTTCGCAATGAGCGATAATTTCTAATAATTCCGAATGGTAGTATGACAATATCGCAGTCATGGTCTCGGGCTTATAGTGCAGCTTGTGATAGTAAATGATGACTCGGAACTGTCCCTGAATGACCATTCCTTCAATTTCAAAATCATAGCTTCTCGTCAATACAGGGCTTATGGAATGCTCATCAGAAACGTCTGTCAGTTCAAACAAACCGTCATTTATCTCATCATCTGCCTGTCCCAGATAATTGAAAGCGATTTGCGGACGAAGCTGAAACGATGCCTGTTCTGCTGTCGTGAGATATTTCAGAATTCCGTAGCCAATGCCCTTATTCGGAATCCGGCGAAGCATCTCTTTTACCGTCTTTATCTGTACGCCTGCATCATCTGAAGGTAATTCTAATATCAATGGATACTCTGAGGTAAACCAGCCCACAGTTCTGCTAATGTCTGTATCTTCAAATAATTGCTCCCTTCCGTGACCCTCCAGCATAATCGCTGTACGGCTTTCACCCTGCCATCGCTTCATGGCTCTGGCAAGAGATACGAGCAGAATATCGTTTATATCCGTATGATAGGCATGATTGACATTGCGGATCAGACGGTTCGTATCTTTTTTCGAGAGGCTGAAATCAGCGGTTTTAATATCTCTATAGAGATTGTCTCCGGTCTCGTAGTCTTTTGGTAAAGGCTTGATGGATAATGTGTCAAGAGATTTCCAATAAGACTTTTCCTTCAGAAGCGATTCACTGTTTGAGTATGATTGTATCTGCTCTGCCCATCGCTTGAACGAGTCAGTTTTCAAGGGCAGTTGAATGGACTTTCCAGTCAGATACTGCTCATAGCCTCGAGTAAAATCTTGCAAGAGAATTTGCCATGAAACGCCGTCCATGACCAAATGATGAATGACGATAAGCAGTCGGTCCCGATCCGGAAGTTTGAACAGGACGGATTTCATCATCGGTCCCTTTTCAAGGTCAATGCTTGCCTGAATTGTATCCGCATGAGCTTCATAAGCCGAAAGCGCATCTTGTCTCGCTTTGAAGTCAAGAACGTCAAAGCTGAATGGGTAGTCAAGACCGCAGTTGAAAGCGGCTGGCGTCTGAGATATTCCCATCTCAAATTTCATTCGCAAAACATCATGGTGTTCCTGAATCTTTTGGAGTGATGCCTGCGCCGCATCTTCCCGAATGCCTTGTTTGGAATCAAGAATCACAGCCTGATTGTAGTGATTCTTTCCTTTGCTGTGAGTTCGGAAAAACCATGACTGAATCGCTGTGAGCGGAACAGCACCGCATATCGGGCCCTGTTCGATAATTCGGTCAACTTCAGTCACGCGTGAAGCCAGTTCTTCTATTGCAGGAAAGAGAAAAATATCCCGTAGTTGTAGTTTCAGATTTTCTTCTTTGAGCCGTGAGACAATCTGAATCGCCTTTATCGAATCACCTCCCAGAGCAAAGTAGTTGTCCTGAATGCCGATTTTTTCTCTTCTCAGAACATTTTCCCAGACCCGGACAAGCTTTTCTTCAAGCATATTTCGAGGCGACTTATAAACCGACTCCGAATCCGTCTGTGTATCTTCGGGCTGAGGCAAAGCTTTCCGGTCAATCTTGCCGTTAGGAGTCAGTTGAAATACCTTCATCGTCACGAAATGAGACGGAATCATATAATCCGGCAGTTTTTCGCTGAGATAAGTCCTAAGTTCACTGATATTCAAGGCTTGTATTTCAGGCTTAGGCACACAATAGGCAACGAGCCGCTGCTCTCCCGGATGATCTTCCCGAGCCGTAACAACCGTTTCCCGAATTGCCGGATGCTGATGAAGTACAGCTTCGATTTCACCCAACTCGATGCGGAATCCACGCACTTTTACTTGATGATCTATACGTCCGAGAAAAACGATATTGCCGTCCGGCAGATATAAAGCAAGATCGCCAGTTTTGTAAAGCCGTGCGCCCGGTTCATTACTAAAGGGATTGGAAATAAATGACTCGGCAGTCTTTTCGGGATTATTCAGATAGCCTCTGCCCACGCCGATTCCGCCGACATAGAGTTCACCGGCAATACCGACAGGAACAGGCTGCAAACGCGAGTCAAGTATGTAAAGCTGCATATTGATAATCGGGCGACCGATGGGCATATTTGCCGTTTCAGACTCCGGCGGCTGTTCAATGCGGTAATGCGCCACATCGTCGGAACACTCGGTCGGACCGTAGGCATTCAGCACAGGAATATTCGGATAATGTCTCAGCCATTGCGCGCACAATTTCGGAGGCAATGCCTCGCCCGTTGGAACGAGCCATCGCAGCCCGGACAAATCCGGCTGATCATCGCCTCTGCGGTTGATCTCATCTAAGATCATTCTAAGCAGAGACGGCACTAATTCGAGAATCGTAACTCCTTTGCTTACCACCTGATCGAGCAGCAAAAGCGGATCATGTGCAACCTCGTCTCTGCAAATATGCGTCCGACCGCCCGCAAGCAGAGCAGAAAGAAACTGCCATACGGAAATATCGAAGCATTGACTCGCGTTCTGGGCAATGATATCTTTTTCGCTCAGATCAAGCTCGAAAATCTTGGCGTAAAGATGATTCAGCATTCCCTTATGCTCGACCATTGCGCCTTTAGGAACGCCGGTAGAACCGGAAGTATAAATCACATAGGCAAGATTATTCGGCGTGCAGCGAACTGGCGGATTTTCCTCAGATGTCTCCTGTTTCAGCAGTTCTCCGAGTATCAAAATTCGGGGACATTCTTCCACTCGTTCCCAAGCCCCAGCTTGGGAACGTGCCTCGCTGAGAATGGGCAAAAAGGCTTTCTCTGCAAGTACAAGACGCGTTTTGCTTTCTCTCAATATCTGAAAAATCCGTTGCGGCGGATGAAGCGAATCCAGCGGAAGATATGCGCCTCCGGCTTTGAATACGCCGAGCATTGCTGTGAGAAAGTCAATACTGCGATTGGCAAGGAGCGCAATGAGAGAATCAGATTTAACACCCTGTTCAGTCAGTATTCTCGCCAGACGGTTCGCACGGCGGTTCAACTCATCATAAGTAATTTTTTCTGCTCCGAAAACTGCTGCTGTACGCTCCGGGGTTTGACGAACCTGTTCTTCAAAGAGTTCATGGAAACACTTATGGCTCGGAATGTCTCTTTTCGTATCATTCCATTCTACAAGGATTTTCTGACATTCCGCTTCGGTCAACAGCGAAAGTTCGCCTACAGGACGAGCAGTATCCGCAACAATTTCTTTCAGAAGCGTGAGATAATGCCCCGCGAGTCGTTTTATCCTGTCCTCGGTGAACAAGTCCGTTGCATATTCAAATTTAAGATGAAGCTCGTCGCTGATTTCAAGCACATCCAAAATCAGATCGTATTTTGCATAATTCATCGGCAAATCAAACTGCTCGATTTCCAGACCCGGCATTTCAGGAAAACGAGTAAAACGATCCAAATTGAATTCAAAGGAAATCGCAGAACCTCGGCTCATATCCTGAGGCATATTCAGTTTGCGAATCAGTCTGGAAAAAGGATATTGCTGATGCTGATATGCCTTTAACAGCGTTTCTTTTACTCGCTCAAGATAGTCATCAAAGGACTGATGAAAAGCGATACGACTATAAAACGGAACTAAATGCGCGCAATACCCCGCCAATTGCTCGCTTCCTTCAAAAAATCGTCCTGCGCCCGGAAAGCCGATCAGCACCTCTTCACTTCCCGTGATTCTGTGAATCAGTGCTGTATATGCCGCTATCATAATCATAAAAGGTGTGCATCGCCGCTTTTTGCCAATCTCCCGAATTTGTTTGTAAAGATCGCTGTCGCATTTGATCTGATACCTTGCGCCGTTGAAGGTAAAGATATTCGGTCTCAGATAATCTGTGGGAAAATCCAATGTCGGCAGACCGTTAGGAAAGAGATTCAGCCAGAATGGCCATTGCATGAAATCCCGATATTGCAGCGCAGGTTTCAAATCGGCATTCTTCCCTTCGCAGAGTGCGGTGTAACATATGCACATATCTTGTAGTAAAATGAGTAAAGAATATCCGTCATTAACTGTATGATGAAAATTTGCAACTAAGATATGCCTCTCCTCTCCGAGTTTGAGCAGCGCAAAGCGAAACAGAGGCCCGGTTTCAAGATTCATCTGTAGCTTGCTGTTTTCCGCCAACCAGTCGGAAACGGGATCAGAGATCAAGGCTGTCGGGTGAGAGAAGTCAATCAAAGGAACTTCTACCCGCATAAAAGGCAATACTGTCTGTGTTTCTCCGTCAGCGGCAAAGACCGTGCGAAGTGAGTCATGACGATCCACGACCTGCTGAACCGCTTTTCGGAAAAGTTCCGGTTTCAAAGGACCGCTCAATTTCAACGCTA
>JAIFKL010000071.1 GCA_020049595.1 Desulfobacteraceae bacterium | reverse complement strand
CAACGCATTCAGGAACTGATACAGATTTTGTGGAACGAGGTGAACAGCGCAGAAGATTTGCAGAAATTTCTCGCAGCTTACGGCAATGAAACAGACATGGATTTTCTGGGCGGAATTGCCGCTGTGGTACAGCAGGCGCAGGAAGCCGGAAACGAAAACGCCGCCGGATTTTTTCAGCAAATCGGGCAGGTATTGGTCGCACTGGCGCAGGATTCGCAGGGAGGCGGTAGCTTTTCCGGTAAAAAAGCCGAAAGAAAAGGCAGCATAACCCAAATCCCGCCTCACCCCAACACCGAATTTGATGAAGAGAACTTAAAACGCCGTCAAAGACTTGGTGCTGGAAAACGCAGGCAAGAAAAATGCGGTGCATTTCAGTTGCCACGGCAGTTTTCAGGTTGACAAGCCGCTGGATTCCATGCTCATTCTCGCGGGCGGAACATCGGATGACACAAAGAATCTGAGCCTGAAAGACATCTTCGCCAATCTGAAATTGCAGAAAGCGGCAACGGTCACGCTCTCCGCCTGCGAAACCGGCATGGTGAAATTGGAGCGGGGCGATGAATATGTGGGATTGGCTTCGGGCTTTCTGCATTCCGGCGCATCCTCGGTGATTTCCTCGCTCTGGGCAGTGGATGACCTTTCAACCGGCTTGCTGATGCAGAGATTTTATGCTAATGTCATTGACAAGAACATGGGCAAGGCTGCGGCGATTCGGGAGGCGCAGCATTATGTGCGGCATCTCACTGTGAAGGAAATCCGTGAGATTGAGAAAAATTCGGAAGAACCCGTATATTCATTCATGGTCGGAAAATATGACTCGGAAAAGAAAGCTGATGATGAAAAGCCCTTTGCCCATCCGTATCATTGGGGGGCGTTTGTGTGTTCAGGGAATTGGGCGTAGTATCGGCAAATGTCTGAACCCTGATTAAAGGATTAAGGGATTATCATGATTTCTGTTTCACAGCGCAAGCATGTCTTTTTCCCGGAAGCCCGAAAAATTCCCGCAAATTCGGCTTGACACAAATCCTGTAAATCCTTTAATCCTGTAAATCAGGGTTCAGACAAAGGGAGGATAGAGACAAAAATGAAAACAAATACTGTCACGCTTTCAGAAGAGATATTGAAGGCGATAGACCAGATCATGGGCGAAAAAACGAACCGCTCAGAATTTATTGAGACGCTGCTCCGTGAATACCTTGTACGAGGCATTCACGAAAAAAATAAAATCGCTGATATGGAAATAATTAACGCTCATTCAGCATCTTTGAATGAGGAAGCGGAAGATGTTCTCAGTTATCAGGCGGAACTATGAAAAGAGGGGATATTTACAGGGTTTATAAGGGAAATCCATATAATTCAAAAAAATACAGATTGTTTGTCGTGATCAGCCGTCAGATTCTCATTGACTCAAAATTTTCAACCGTAATCTGTGCGCCGGTTTACAGCAGATATGACGGCTTATCAACGCAGATTAAAATTGACATTGAAGAAGGCGCTAAACATTTCAGCAGCATCCATTGTGATGAACTTGTGAGCATCAGAAAATCTTTTCTCAGCAATTACGTCGGTTCTCTGTCTCATAGCAAAATAACAGAACTTAATGAAGCTTTGAAGATAGCTGTCGGACTTGCAGAACTGAACGGAGAATAAGCAAACTTAGCCGGGGGATAAATCCCCCGTCTGAAAGCTGAGGTGCGCTGAAGCGCACCGGGATAAGACATAGCAGGCTTCAGCCTGCTTGAGCTATCAGCCCTGAAATTTATTTCGGGGCCGGGATAAGACATAGCAGGCTTCAGCCTGCTTGAGCTATCAGCCCTGAAATTTATTTCGGGGCATGCTGAAATTTATTTTGAAAGCTGAAATTTATTTCAATTTATCTGCGGGCGAAATATTTAGGGAGACAAATGAGCGATAACAAATCAATCAGGGAACCGCGCCATTTTTATAAAAATAGGCACGAAATGAACGAACACACGAAATTTTCTCTGTTTTTCGTGTTCTTCCTCTCTTTCGTGCTTTCGTGGTTCTCTTTTATCATCGGCTGCACAAAGCCGCAACCCGTAAATGATGACAAGGAATATCTCATTCGGGTCGGCAAGAGCGTCCTCACCGTGTTTGAGTTCAACAATACCCTTGACGTTGCGGTTACGGCTTATCCGCCTGATGTTATGAAAAATTCAGATGCCGCGCGGGAAATTCGGATGCAACTTCTCAAAGAAGCCGCCGAAAGACTCCTGCTGACAGAAAGAGCCAGAGAACTTCAACTTACTGTTTCAGATAAAGAAGTCGAAGCCGCCATCGCAGACATAAAAGAAGGTTATCCCGAAGGCGCTTTTGAGGATGTTCTGGCTGAATCTGCCATCAACTATGACTCATGGAAAAGCGAACTGAAAGCCCGTCTGCTCATGCAGAAGGTTGTCGCAAAGGAACTGTCGGAAACGCCCCGGGTCACTGCTGAAGAGCTTGCAAAATACCGTGAAGCGCATAAAGCAGACAAGACATCGGCTGAAAACAGTACAGATGAGGAAGCGGCAGCCAAGCATCTGTCTATGGCAAAAACAGAAGATGCTTATCAGACATGGATCAAACAGCTTCAGCAAAAATATGTCATTGAAATCAACGAGGCGCGGTGGAAAAAAATCATCGGCTCAAAACATTGACCATCAGCGGAATGGCTGTATATGCGCCGATAGCACTGCCCAGATTGGTAAACGCCACTACCAGCAGAATCCGTGTCACACGGTTTTTCCAAAAGCCTTTGACAGAAAGCATGTCTTCGGACAGGCTTTCAAAATCTCTGACTTTGGGTTTTCGGGAAAATGCCTCCACCAGCCCGGAAACCCAGCCCGCGGCAATCATGGGATGCAGGCAGGTAATCGGCGCAGCCACGATTGCGGACAGAATGGTGAGCGGATGCGCCCACGCAAGAAGCGCGCCGATGCCGGCCATTGAGCCGGTTGTCGCGCTCCAGTACCAAATCATATCCGCGCCGGCTTTCGCACCGCCCTGATAAAATCCGTAAATAAAAAGCACAAAAATGAGCGAGGGAATCAGCCAGTTCATGACGCCGGAAAACTTCCCTTTGGGCGGAATTTTTTCCAAAGCCTTCAGGTCAATGTCGGAATTCCAGTATTTTTTGATGCCCGGCACATGACCCGCGCCGACCACTGCCACGATTTTTTTACCGGGCGCAGCTTTGATTTTATGCGAAAGATACTGATCCCGTTCATCAATCAGGATGGTTCTCAGCGCGGGAAAAGATTTTCCCACATCAGCCAGCAGGGTTTCAAGAATATCCGCCTGCTTCATTTTTTCAATTTCTTCCTGAGTGATTTCATCTATTCCGCCGACAAAGGACAAAATCATCTGAAACAGCACTTTCATTTTGTCCCACAGCCCCATGATGCGCCATGTGCGGGACAGCGTGATCCGAATATCCCTGTCTGCCAGATGGATGCGGGCGTGGATAGCGTCCGCGCCTTCAATCGCCTTGAGCATTTCCTCGCCGGGTTTGACTTCCAATTTTTCCGCAATTCTTTTCTGAAAAGAAGCCAGCAGAAGGTTGGAAAGCAGGAGAAAAGATTTCTTTTCTTTGATGACCTTGATAATGTCCATGTCCTTCCACCGGTCATTCTGGCGGATGGACTGATACCGGGATTCGCAGAGTTCCACGCAAACCGTATCCGGTTTTTCCGCTTCAATAACCGCGCTCACCAACTCTGTGCTTTCTTTTGAAACATGAGCTGTACCTACGAGAATAATTTCTTTGTCTTCAATATAAAGCCGGTCTATATTCTTGTTGTCTGTTATCTGCATCGGGTGTATATTTCCTTGTGAGTGGTCAGGGTAAATTGAGAATTGAGAATTGAAAATTGAGAAGTACCCCTGACTTTTAACGGGCTTTATATTACATTTATTGCATCAAATCAAGATGAATCAGAGGGGAATATTTTATGACCTGCCCGGACACAGACAGCCCTATCATCACGACTGCGCCTTATTACCTTGAAACTGATAATGAAATCAGGATGTTTGAAGCAGCGTATCAGGCGCGGCTACCGGTCATGCTGAAAGGACCCACCGGCTGCGGCAAAACCCGATTTGTGGAATATATGGCTTGGCGTCTGAATCGCCCGCTGATGACCGTTGCCTGTCACGAAGATTTGTTCGCTTCGGACCTCATCGGCCGTTATCTGCTGAAAAATGATGAAACAGTATGGAATGACGGTCCCCTCACCCGCGCGGTGCGGACGGGCGCAATCTGCTATTTGGATGAAATCGTGGAAGCCCGCAAAGATACGACTGTCGTGATTCACCCGTTGAGCGACAACCGCCGAACCCTGACCGTTGACAAAAAAGGTGAAACCGTTCCGGCGCATCCGGATTTTTTATTGGTTATTTCTTATAATCCGGGGTATCAGTCTGTTTTGAAAGACCTCAAGCAAAGCACGCGTCAGAGATTTATCTCGCTGGAATTTGATTATCCCGCGCCGGAAAAAGAAGCGGAAATTGTTTGGCATGAGGGGGGCGTTGCGCCGGACATTGCGGAAAAATTAGTTGCGCTCGCGGGAAAAATCAGGAATATTCGGGAACACGGTCTGACCGAAGGCGCAAGCACACGCCTGCTGATTTACGCCGCGCAGTTGATTCGGGGAGATATTCCCGCGGCGGACGCGTGCCGCGCCGCGATATGCCTGCCCCTCACGGATGATGCCAAGTTGCAGGAAACACTCAATGATCTGATCGGGGATATTTTTTAACGTAGGGTGGGCATTTCATGCCCACCCTACATGGGGCTGATCGGGGATATTTTTTAAAGTCCCGTAGGGACGTTCTGAGAATAGCCCGGCAATTTATTGCCGGAAAAGATATTGGCATCATTTTTTTTTAAAGTCCCGCAGGGACGTTCTGAGAATAGCCCGGCAATTTATTGCCGGAAAAGATATTGGCATCATTTTTTTTTAACGTCCCGTAGGGACGGCTGATCTTTCCTCAGTCGTCCCTGCGGGACTCAAATTCATATTTATAACTATCCGATACCGGCGATAAATCGCCGGTCTATTTTCATAAGTCCCTACGGGACTTGTGTGATTTTTATCAATCATTCTGCTACAAATATTTCGCCCCT
>JAIFKL010000199.1 GCA_020049595.1 Desulfobacteraceae bacterium | reverse complement strand
TCCGACATTTCGTCCTCCCTATGCCCGAAAGAATCATTCGAAAACAACTTCCAGATTATCCATCAGATTCTGAAATGCAGGCATGGCGTCAACCTGCCAATCCAGCGAACGATTGCATAAAATCTTCATACGCAGCCCTTCCACTTCGTCGGCTTCCATCAGCAGGGAAACGCAGAACGCTTTTATGCCCGAAGTATTGATAAAGATCAGTTCTCTAAGATCAACAGTCAGTTCCCGCAATTCCGATACTGTTTCGATCACCTTTTCGAAAAAAGAGTCCATTTTTTTGTATTCTTCAGGCTTTTCAGAAATTTTTCCCGATATTTTCAGAGTTCTCCCCTCATCAAAATCCAATTTGTAAGTTTTTCCTTCGATTTTCATCATATCCCTTCTTTTCCAACAGCGGATTTCCTTCATTTCACCCGACTTGCCAAAGCACCGGGATATCGCCGACAGCCATCAACAGCGTTCCTTCCCCATAAGAAAAAATGTCATGATACCCCGACCTGTTCGCATGGAAGCATGGTTGCGGCAATCTCGAAATCGGGATGGATAGCCAGTAACTTTTCGGACAGAATCGCGGTCTGAATTCCTGCGGCAATCTTCATTTCGTTTTTCAGGCGTTCATGCGCTTTCGGTCCTCCCGATACCCGAAAGAATCATTCGAAAACAATCTCCAGATTATCCATCAGATCCTCGAATGCCGGCATGGCGTCCACCTGCCAGTCCAGCGAACGGCTGCATAATATCTTCATACCAAACCCTTCCACCTCATCCGCTTCCATCACCAGAGATACGCAGAGTGTTTTGATGCCCGAACTGTTGAGAAATATCAGTTCTCTCAGATCAACAATAAGTTCCGCTGTCCCGTTTTCATCTTTCCGGGATTCCGATACGGACTGAATCACTTTTTCGAAAAACTCATCCATTTTTCTGTATTCTTCGGGCATCACTGAGATTTTTCCCGACATCGTCAGGGTTTTCCCGTCAAAATCCAATATGTAAGTTTTTCCTTCGATTTTCATATCATCTGTCCTTTTTTGTAAGAGGAATCCGTGCCAATGTTGTTACAACAGTTTCGGTCCCGGTTTTAATCTGCCATGCCAGTTTTACATCCTGCATCATAATACGGATAAATCCGAGCTGGGATCTGGTCTGCCCCAGCTTTTTGGCTGCTTTTGCCTCTTTCATTTTCTGCTTGAACAGAATCATGATATTCTCCGTATCCAGAGCCATGCGTGCGGCGGTTTCTAGTCCGGGTATATGAGACGGTTCGGTTTTGTTTTCCGTATATACCTGCAGTTCATCGTCTTTCAGGCACAGATTCACGGTGATAATATAATCGTCCCCTTCGATTCCGTACTTCAGCGAATTTTCTATCAGTTCCACACAGACAGCATGCAGAACTGTTTTTATCCGATGTTCTTTTTCCTGATCGAGAAACAGTCCCCAAATATCTCCCATGAATTCTGCGGAACGATCCTTCGATTCCCAAAGTCTTTCTTTGTTGATCAGTTTGGCTCTCAGCCTCACCGTGCTCGAAAAATCGTATATAACGGAATGTTTCATATCAATAAAATCTCCGATCACGGTTATACTTTTCTCATTCATCCGAACCTCCTTTTCTTTTCACAATCAGAATTGTCATATCATCTTTTCTTATGTTATCGCACCATCTGATGACATCAGCCACGATGTTTTCCTTCATGGCTTTGGGTTCGATGCGCGCGTATTTTTTCACGATCTCCGCGAACCTGTTCACGCCGAGAATTTCTCCCGCCTGATTTTCCGCCTCGGTCAGACCGTCCGTGTAAAGTACCATGACATCCCCCGCGCCCATTTCAAATTCCGAATTTTTCACGGCGTTGGAAATATCTTTTTTCAGGTTCAGATAAACGCCTTTTGTCACAATAAGTTCGCACTGATCCGCTTTCCGGCGGTAAACAACGATTCTCAGGTGCGCCCCGGCATGTTGAAACTTCCCGTTACCCATGTGTTTCAAAGCTGTCAGGGTCATGAAATGGGTTTCCTTCAGGCGTTCGTGAACATTTCTGTACAGTATCTCATTGATTCTGATGACAGTGCCACGCGCATCGCAGTCAATGTTTGCCATTACGGTTGCGTGAACCGTCTGCGCCATCATCATGATCAGTCCGGGCGTAACCCCGTGTCCTGACACATCGCCTATGGCAAACCACAGATTGGCGGTTCTGTCATAAGTGATGTCGTAAAAATCGCCGCCGACCTCATCTGCGGGAAGCATTGACGAGGCGATTTCAAACTCCGGGTGAAAACTGTCTGCAAGCTGGGGCAGCAACGCGGTCTGAATCTTTCTGGCAAGTTCCATTTCGTTTTTCAGCAAGGCTTTTTCCTGTTCGATTTTATGCTCATGTTTCAGATATGCCATGCGTTGGGTAAAGAAAATGCCTGCAACAGCCGCAATAAAAATACCGATCAGACTCAGAAACCACCATGTTTTCCAGAACGGGGTGCCGGCAACGACTTTCAGAGCGACCTCCTGATCCGGACGGCACCAGACGCCGTCGTTGTTCGATCCCCGGATACGCAGGAAATACTCGCCGCCATTGATACCCGAATAACGGCCTTTTCTCTGATGTCCGGCATTATACCAATCCTTGTCCCAGCCTTCCAAGATGTACATATACTGATTTTTTTCCTGGTTCGTATAGTCCAGTGCCACATATTCGAATTCAAAAAAGTTCTTGTTCCAGGGCAGGAAAATCGTTTTGACCTGATCCGAACCCGTTTCCGGCGAAACACGTTCACCCGCCTGGGTCAGCGATTTCAGGGCAACCGGAGGCTGCCGCGGATTTTCCGTCATTTTGTCAGGATAAAACGCGCTCAGCCCCTTGTATCCGCCAAAGTATATTCTTCCGTCAGCCGATTTCGCATGGCTTGAACCGAAAAAGGCGTGACTGGCAATACCGTCATCCTTGGTGTACACTTTTTCGACCTTCTCCGATGACGGATTGAATTTGAAGATGCCCTGCTCCGTGGACACCCACAGAAAGCCGTTGCCCTCTTCCATGCAGAAGGCATTGTTGGCGGGAAAGCCGTTCTCCTTCGTGAATCTTTTGATTTCAAAGGTTTGCCTGTCAATCCTGTTCAATCCGTAGTTTGTCGCCGCCCAAATATTCCCTTTCGAATCCTGATACACGCTGTTGACCGCATTGTTGCTGAGGCTGTTCGGATCATTGGGGTTATTGCTGAAATTGACAAACTTCTCGGCAGAGGGATCGAATCGGCTAACGCCGCCGTCAAAATAGGCGATCCACAGAATTCCGGTATCTTTTTCCTGTACCATCGAAAAAGTGGAGTTCCCGGCAGGCGTGTTCGGCATGTCATCCTTATGCAGATAATTGCGGAGAGGTTCCCCGGCTTTCCCGTCATATTTCCATAAACCGAACTCATAGCCCGCCAACCACATGATATTGGGATCATGGATATCCTGAGACATGGTGTACATTTGTTTCAATCGGGGATCCTGTTTGACGAACCGGTCCAGTTTTTTGTCAAAAATGCCCACGCCTCCGAATGTTCCAGCCCAGATTCTTCCCTCACCGTCTTCATACACTCCGCACACATAATTATGACTGGCTTTGGTTTCATCCGCGCCATAGCCGTAATTGGTCACCTTGTTGGTCCGAGGATCGTATTTGCCCAATCCCTCCTTGACATATCCGAACCAGATAAAGCCGTCCCTGTCCGCCCACATCGGGAACACGCCTTCATCTTTCAGGACATCGGGATTTTTGGGGTCAACCGGAAACGCTGTGAATTTCGGGTTGTCTTCCCTGAATATCGAACTGACATCGGTTCCCCACAATCCGTCATTTTCATAATAGTAGAGCGAATGGGCAGTTATGCCCTTGATGAATGGGGAAAATTGTCCATTGGATGGGTCAAACTGATATACGGTGTGTCCTAGGTACGTCATAACGATGATGTTGTCCTTATACTTCAGCAAGCGGTTCATCTGCGCGATCTTATCCGTAATCGTATAAACCACGCTCTTTCCGGATTCGGGGTCGAACCGGGTCAGACGCCCGGAATCGCTTCCCAGCCACAGGATGTTTTCGTCAGCAAGAACCGAAGAGACAACGATGGGCAGCACGGGATTGGCCGGATCATGCCGGTACACGGTAATCATTACCGTTTCAGGATCGAGTCTGGTCAAACCGTCTTTCGTGCCTGCCCAGACCATTCCTTTGGAATCCGTGGTGACGGCATCCACATCATCATGACTCAGGCTTTTGGGATTGCTGGGATCATGTCTGTATGCCGTGAATTTTTCCGTCCGGGGATCAAACATATTCAGACCGCCTTTTGTGGCGATCCAGATATTTCCTTTTTTATCTGCGGACAGAAGCGAACTGGCATAGTTGAAACTGTTAGAACTCAGACCCTTGTCTTTCCCGAAAACCGTAACCGTGTCGGACTTTTTGTCATACCGGACAAATCCGAGAGTATCAGACACCGCCCACAGGCGGCCGGTGTTATCTTCGATCATACACGGGATATGCCCTCCCCCTTTCAGACTGTACACCGTCTGGTCAAACCCATCAAACCGGATCAGTTCCCCGTTGATTGTCCCGACCCAGAGAAATCCTTCCCGATCCTTCACAAAGGATGTCGTCTCTTTTTCAATATTGAATTTTTTTATTTTTATCTCGCTGGCATGTACCATCCCGGAAAAGACAGCCATTCCTACGGCAACGGCCATCATGACAACGATGATGCCTCGCCGAAAACCGGAGGTTCCGGTTTTCTGATCATGGCTACCTCGAAGGGTATTTTTTTTGCCGTCAGAAGCGGTAATCGTAATTTTTGACATTTCACATCTCCTTTACTTCTTGTTGAAATCGTTTAATGCGGCTAACAACGAGCTAACTGGCGGGCGATAGCCCGTCCGGTTGAGCGACTGGTTATGCGCCAAGTACAATTCTACTTCAGCCATAACACCGAATTGAATGGAATGACGCTATCCGTGTCAACCGAAATGTTAGGCTTATACCCGCTTCATCACAAACAGCGTAACATCATCGGGTTTTTCATATGATTTCAACGCTTCCATAATATCCGCATGGATTCCGGCAGCGGATTTGCCG
>JAIFKL010000180.1 GCA_020049595.1 Desulfobacteraceae bacterium | reverse complement strand
TTCCAACGGATCGCCGCTGCCGTGAGCTTCCACATAACTCACAGTATCCGGCGAGACATCGGCATCGCGAAAAGCCCGTTCTATGGAAAGCGTATAAATCTTTTTGAGTGAACGCTGCCGATCTTCAATCTGAGAATCCTCGATTCCTAATTTTCCGCCGCCCGCATTTCCCATGCCTTTAACCACAGCATAGATGCGATCTCCGTCTGCGATGGCTTGATCATGTCTCCTTTTGCGCTGAATTGTCTCATGCTGTTTCTTGAGACAATATTTCTCACATCTCCGGCAAGGTCAATCGCGCCCACAAGCATTGTCTCAACTTCATTTTGGCGTAGCAGTCTGACAGCGATTTCAAGCGCCTTCATACCCGAAGCCGCATCTCCGGACACGATAAAACTCGGGCCCCCGAAACGAAATTCTCTCGCGATTCGGCTGGCAACAATGCCGCCCAGCGCGCCGAGCGTCCGAGCAGCAGTGAGCGGTGGACCGCAGGCATCTCTCAATGACTCAAGCCAAAGTTCCGTCTGTTTGTCATCAAGTCCCTGTAATCGCTGAACAGCGGATTTCCACTTCCTGACTTCATTATAGAGATTCCAGCGCAGATGAAAATTCGTGGCTTCAAAATCAAAATCCGCACCGATGATGACTCCCATGCGAGGGCGTTCTTTCCTCAGCGGCAATCCCGCGTCCTGCATGGCTTTTGCCGCGACTTTCAGCATCAGCAGTTGTTGAGGCAGAATATCCGGGATTTCATTCGGCGGCACGCGAAATTCTCCCGCATAAAGAGACAATTCCTCCATATACGCGCCGTAGTCGCCCCGCCCCATGAGATATTCCGATGCGATGTCATCCGCGCCTTTCCAGCGATTTTTCGGTCTTTTTCTGATAAGAGAACCGCCGTTGAAGACAATTTCCTGAAATTCCCTCAGCGAGCCGGCAGAACCGAAAACCGCATCCATGCCGACGATGGCGCAGTCCGGAGTGCTAAAATGGAATTTTAGCGGATTAGCATTAGCAAAAATTTCATTTTTGCACTCCGGATGCCCCTCCTCAATCAACAAATGTGCATTTATGCCGCCGAAGCCGAAGGAACTGACGGCGGCGCGCAACGGGATATTTTTGTCTCGTCTGCGCCATTCCTGCGTGTGCGTCTGCACACGGAACGGACTGTTTTTACCTGCTAAAGGACTGCTTTCGGCGGCTCCGGTAAAATTAAGCGAAGGCGGCAGAATTTTGTGTTTCAAGCCGAGCAGGGTTTTTATCATTCCCGCCGCGCCCGCAGCCGTGAGCAAATGTCCGATCATGGATTTGACTGAGCCGATGGCGCATTTTGAGCCGCGAGCGTCAGCGAGCGTCGCTGACGCTTCCGGCTCTGATTCTCTCCACAGCGTATGCAGGCTGTTCAGTTCCGTAGCATCGCCCACCGGCGTTCCCGCGCCGTGGCATTCGATGTAGTCAATATCGTAAGGCGACCAGCCCGAAGCCTCATAAGCCAAACGCATTGCCCGCACCTGTCCTTCGGTGTCCGGAGCGAGTAAATTGCCCCTGATGTCGTTGGAAAGCCCGATTCCCCGAATCACGCCGTAAATCGTGTCCCCGTCGCGCAGCGCATCATCCAAGCGTTTCAGAACCACGATGCCCGCGCCTTCTCCCACCACAAGCCCGTCAGCGGTTTCATCAAAAGGCGCACATCTGCCCGAAGGAGACAATGCCCGCAACTGGCTGAACCCCACCTGCGTATAGAGACATTCGGGGCGAGAAACGCCGCCCGCAAGCATGGCATCCGCACGGTACGAGTGCAGTTCGTCACAGGCAAGCTTCACCGCGTAAAGAGACGACGCACATGCGGCATCTAACGTGAAACTTCCGCCCCCCAGTCCGAAAGCCCTTGCCAATACGGCTGCGGGAAAGCTGGTTACATGAATCGGGGTGAGGGGTGAGCGGTTCGGGGTGAGAGGTGAATGACCGGAAAAAAGTTTTCTTTCAAAAGACCTGCCCAGAATTTCCCGCGTCAGCGCGGAAGACGCATCAGTCGGCAGCGCAATCGCGGCAAGAATGACGCCGACCCGCTCTTTATCCAAAGACGAGGTGACACAGCTTGAAAAAGCTTCCCTGCCCGCATGAAGCACAAAATGACAGAGCGGATCAAGCTTGTCCAAAAGTTTTGTATCAATGTCAATACCGGTCGGATCAAATCGGAAATCATGTATCAGACAGGCACGCTTTGAATATGCCTTGTCCGGAGCGGGAATCGGATCATAAATGGCATTCGGTCTGACAATCCATCGGTGTTCCGGCACGTTGCAGACCGCATCTTTTTTGTTTGCAATATTTTTCCAGAATATATCAAGGTCGGATGCACCGGGGAAAACCCCGCCCATACCGACAATCGCAATGGGTGTTTTTGGTTTCATCAGCTTTTAGGTTCAGATTGTTTTGAAATCTTTCGGCGACTGAAATGAATTGGTTATCTCAAACATTGTTATATCGGAAAACATATCAGGTATCAGACACTCTGTTTATATTTCAGGCGAACCGCCATGTACATTTCAAGATTTTTTTCATGTCATTCTGAACGAAGCGAGATTCACTTCACCCGGAATGATTTGTAATTTATATCCGATTTATGCAGTTAAAGCAAGATACAATAAAAACACCGGCAGTATTTTTGTTCAAATCGCCAAACTTTATCCCATAATAAAAAAATGTATATTTTATAACGCTTCCGTATTGACTTAAAGCGATAATTGCGCTATTTGTAACTAAGGTATTTTTCAAAATAAATATATTTATTCTATTCCTGACAAAACAACAGACATCATAATCCTAAAGTCGTCAATGCCGGAATAACGAATGATAACAGATAAAATTTTCTACAATAGAGCCATCCATCGGATTGAAACCGCTAATTTTGCCCATAAAAAAGGCTATTATTATTCCTGCGCTTCAAATCTGTATTTTGCTTTATTCAATTATATGCAGTCGGTTCTCGGCAAAACTTATACAGGAAAATGGAAACATATCGGTATCTTCAAAGCTTTTTCCAAATTTTCTATGGAACGGGAACTGTTTTCGCAGAAAGAATTGAAGGAGATAGGAAAAACATACGCGGGACTATATGAACTGAGAAGACAGGCAGATTATGAAAACAGCACCTATGAATCCTATACCATTGAACGGCTCAGATTTCTTTCCGAATCTGTCGCGGAGATTTTATCCCATGTCAACAAAAGCTGAATGGACAATAGATATATTGAAAAGTTTGCTGAAATTATCCTTTGTTCTTGATGCGGAGATTACGGAACCGCCGCCCGATGTGGATGCTGATCTGGGGATTCTCATCAAGATAAAAGACAAAAAATCTTCTGACGGTCTGCTCGTAGCCGAGATGATTTCAGATTTGCAGTGGAAAATATTTGATGAAACCGGCGAACTGCCGGCAATATACTGGAATTGGGAAAAAGTGTGACAGCAAAAACAGAACCACGAAAGCACGAAAGTTTAACCACGAAGGCACGAAAGAAAGGAAAAGCACTAAAATAATAATCTTTTCGTGTTTTTCTCTAATTTCGTGCTTTCGTGGTTAAACTTTTTTGCCGACAATCGCAACCCAGCCCTGTTCGCCTTGTATCTCCGATATTTCAAAAGACAATGCACGCATTTTTTCTATTACGGTATTTCTGTTTTCTTCAATGATGCCGGAGCAGATAAAAATTCCGTCCTGCGCCAGAATGTTTTTGACATCATCCAGCAAAATCACAATCACCTGAGACAGAATATTGGCGGCAACCATGTCAAATTTTTCTGTCACGCCGGATGCCAGATGGGCTGTCATGACACGGAATTTTTCAGGATTTATATTGTTCAGCAACAGGTTTTTTTCGGCAATTTCCACAGCCACTTCATCTTTGTCTGTTCCGACAAGATATGCCGCGCCGAGCTTTGCCGCAGCAACCATGAGAATCCCGGACCCGGTTCCCACGTCAAAAAAAGAATCCTCCGGTTTCAGGTATTTTTCAATCATCCGAATGCACAAAGCCGTTGTGGGATGCGTGCCGGTTCCGAAAGCCATGCCCGGGTCTATTTCCAGCACGATTTCATTTTCAGCCGCTTTATATTCCCGCCACGTCGGCTTGACCACAATCTTTTCACTTATTTTCTCAGGGTGAAAAAATTCTTTCCACGATTCGGACCAGTCTTCTTCGGCGATTTCCCGATAAATAATCCGGGAGATAATACCCTGTGTTTTTTCCAGATTTATCAGATTTTTTTCCAATTTCCTGCATCTTTCTTCAAGCAGGTCGTTTTTGGGAAAATAAGCGATCACCGCATGATGTTCCGGGGTTTGCTGAACGCCGTCAGCCCAGTCATCTTCTGTGGGTTCAGCATCCGGGCTTTCGTTGACAAGTCCTGTTACGCCGATGTCATAAAAAACATCTGAAATCAGTTCGGCAGCCAGTTCTTTGTCATGAAAATCAAAAATGACTTTTGTTTCTATCCATTGCATGGTGGTTTCATTTCCGCTTTCAGCGATAAACATAAGACCTTATCGGAAATAAAAAAGTTTCTCACAAAGGCGCAAAGTCCGCTGTCCTTTTGTAAAGCGCCCGGCTTAAAATAGAATCTGTTTTCAGCTTGGGTCGCTTCAGAAGCGATTTGATCTGTTCTTAGCTTGGGTCGCTCTGCATTTCTTTGCGCTCTTGGCGTCTTTGCGAGAAACAAATCCAAAGTTCGCAAAGAAGAAAAGTTAATAAAAAAAAGCTTTTCTTTGCGCTCTTGGCGTCTTTGCGAGAGATTCAGAACGCTTATTTCCGATATTGTTCCGTACAGAAACACAGGCTTGTTTCTTTTTTCTTGACATATCCCCTGTTTTTATTTATGTAAGTATCTGACATAACCGCTTATCTTTATGAAAAAGGTTTTAGGGATAAGGAATCGTCACTTTTTGAAGCCCTGAAGCTTAAAACCCGATAACAATAAAAAGGAGGATATATGTTTAAGATTGCAAAACAGTTCGTGATCCTTTCTGTGATTGCCATACTGATTTCTGTTTCATTCGGTTCCGCAGCCGAGGCGCAGGGAAATACCGCGACCGAGGACAAAGACCCCGGCGCCATGACATTTGATCTGCTGATTGTTCGCCCCCTGGGGATGCTTGCCACATTGCTGGGTTCTGCCGCATTTGTTGTGTCGTTTCCCTTCTCCGCTATGGGCGACAACATTGAACCAGCTTATGAAAAAATGGTGGAATCCCCTGCTTTATATACATTTTACAGACCCCTTGGGTCATTTTGAAGCAAATCTCCGGAGTGCAGTAGAACGGGTTTGCAACCCGTTTTACTGACCCGCTGTAGAACGGGTTTCAAACCCGTTTTACTTTGCTGAAATGTTAAACAGGTTTCAAACCCGTTTTACTTTGCTGAACCATTTTATAAAATTAGGCATTTCAGCACTCCGGAATGCGGAACCTATCCTCTGACGGCTGAAACAATCGTGTCAATGACTTTATAGGTTCTTTCCCATACAATTTCAAATTTCGTTACGGGTATTGAATTTTCCAACTGCGATTTTATGAACGCCGATCTTTTCTCTGAATCATCAGGAATATGATAAAAGAATGCTCTGACTTTGCCCGCCATCACCAAAGCCTGCATTTTTTCAATAAAATCCTGCTGGCGTTTCATAATTCTTTCATTAAATTCGGGTGTGCTGGTCAAAACAGGCGTCGGATAAATAAAAACAAGCTGACCGTTTTTGTCCGCGCCGAATTTTTCAACTGCCTCTTCAGGAAAAAGATACTGTTTCGGACATTCGCTGTCATCATTCATCAGATCCGAAAAAATGATGATACGTCCCCCCGGATTTTCAGGAAGAATTTTTTCAAGCAGATAATACAGCGGCGTTGTCAGGGGCTTGCCGCTTTTCGGCGCTTCGGCCGCCTTTACGGTTTCAATTTTCTTTTCAACTTCCCATGAAAACTCCGAGTCATCTGCCGGTGAGCGTTCAGAAACAATCTGTTTTACAGACAGTTCGCCGCAGCCCGGGTTCCCGAAAGCGGATATGCTGTAAGATACCGCTTTATCCCCGATAAAATGCCTCAGCCGGGAAGTGATGTTGTTTTTTAAATCGTCGAGCGTCTGCTGTTCAATGGTGGCAGACACATCAATGCCCACATAAAAGCGATTGGGGTTCGGCTGACGAATCTGCCTGAATTCTGTTGCAACCCCTTCATTTGTAAAATAAAGACAGACTGATACTCCGGTCATCAGAAGCAACAGACCGGCAACAGCATAAAAAAGTTTTGATTTCATGATACCTCTCTGTTTCTCAACTCGGTTTGACTGCGCTCACCGAACTCGTCCGACTGCGCTTGCCGAAGTCTCAATTTTCTTTATACTTTATGGATAAACTGCATCTTGGCGGAACCGATCTCGATCACATCAAACTGTTTGAGACCCACCGAGTCTTTTACCGACTGTCCGTTGACCTTGGGCTTTGAAAATCCGCCCACATAACTCAGATAATAACCGTCAGGCCGCTTGCTGATGGTGGCGGCGGTCTGACCCACAAAAAAACCCTTTACCACAACATCCGATGAGGCGTTTTTTCCCAGCTTGGTCAGCTTTTTGGTAAGTTCTATATCGCCCTCTCCTCCGGAGAGAAAAGACAGAACCCCGACTTTCTCTGTTTCGGCAGACTGGGAAGCCATGGTCGTAATATTCTTCGCCAGCATGGAACGATACTTTCCCGTATCCATGACCATGGTTTCGCTCATTGCCTGTCCGCCTTTGTCGGGCTGCGCCTCGCCGGTTTCATAAGAAAAAATAAGCACATGCTTTCCGATGGTGACGACATCTCCGTCTTTGAGCCAGTGCGAAATGGCAAGCTGTTCGTTTACAAAGGTGCCGTTTTTGCTTTTCAGGTCTGTCAGCAGAAAGCCGTTGCCGGTCCAGTCAATTTTGGCATGGTGTCCGGATACGGCAAGATTTTCGATCACCACATCATTGCTGTCCAAACGTCCGATGGTGACAGACTGCCCTCTTTCAATTTTATATTCCCTGATTTTTGTCGAATCTTTTTTAAATTTGAGCGTCAAAGTCGGCATAGCAAGTCCCCTCTCTTATCATTTTGCAAAAATTGATTTCTTATTAAAAACAGATTTTTTGTCAGCGGTTAGAAACAGTGATTCGGAAACCGGGTTTTCTCAATTTTCAATTCTCAATTTTCAATTCTCAATTCTCATTTTTGAGCTATCTGATTCCGTCAACAATTTTCGATATAAATTCCATAAATCCGCCTTTTTCCGTTTTCAGTGCTTTTACCTTCAACACAATAACGGTGATGTTGTCGTCTCCTCCCCGTTCATTTGCCATATCCACCAGCGTCCGGCAGCATTTTTCCGGCTGTCTGTTTTTGACCGCATTCAGCACCTCTTTGGGGGAAACTTTGTCGCTCAGACCGTCAGAGGCAAGTACCAGCATATCGTCTTTAAAGCACTGAATTTCACAAATATCCGGTTTTACGGTTTTTTCAATGCCCATGGCCCGGGTGAGCATGTGATTGAAAGATTTTCCCAATCGCGCCGCCCCGTCAGGATGCAGCGCCATCTGCTCGGCAATGACGGTGTGAGGCACGGAAAGGGTCTCAATGACGCCGTTTCTGATCAGATAAATCGGGCTGTCTCCCACATTGGTGACAATAAAGGTATCCTCGGTAAAATAGGCTGCCGAAACAGTGGAACCCATTCCCTTGTAAAGCGCTTTGGTATTGGAAACCTGGTGAACCACCCGGTTTGACAGATGAATGCTGTAAAAAAGACGGTTGGCTTCTTTGGAAAGGGTGCTGTCAACATAAGCCGGTTCTTCCACATTCTCTTTTTCTTTGAACTGCTTCATGTAGTCCCTGATCGTTTTCACCACCAGATTGCTTGCAACCTCTCCGGCCTGATGTCCGCCCATACCGTCTGCCACCACATAAAGCCCCAGTCCGTCATCCATAAAAATGGAATCTTCGTTTGCCTTCCTTTTCCTGCCTACATCGCTAATGCCTGCCGCCTCAACAACTACCATCATTACAAGTCCTTTCCAAAGGATATTCCGCAGAGACGCACGCCGTGG
The DNA here is from genome assembly GCA_020049595.1 of Desulfobacteraceae bacterium. Lineage (GTDB taxonomy): Bacteria > Desulfobacterota > Desulfobacteria > Desulfobacterales > JAIFKL01 > JAIFKL01. The sequence goes on along the minus strand of JAIFKL010000180.1, from coordinate 10,147 downwards.
GTCTCTACTTTTTTGCTGCCCCGAGGGCATCATCAATCTTTTTTCCCAGCGCCCTCAGATGTGCTGCCATAAGGTTCGCCCTCTGATACCGCTTTTCCCGGTCTTTTTCCATGGCCTTGTTGATGATGGCGACATGGGGTTTTAAGAGTTTCGGATTCAATGTTCTCGGATCCGGCTGTACGACATTGATAATCTGGTGCAGGAGCGCTGCCGGGCTGTTGCCGTGGAAAGGAACATCGCCGGTCAGCAGTTGAAACAGCATGGACCCCAGCGAAAATATATCCGAGCGTCCGTCCACTTTTTCACCGGAAATCTGTTCCGGCGACATATAATGAGGCGTTCCTTTGACCACGCCTGTCTGAGTCTGGGAAGCGGCCGTAATTCTGGCAATTCCGAAATCGGTGATTTTGACCACGCCGGACTTCAGCAGCATGATATTTGCGGGCTTGATGTCCCGATGCACAATGCCTTTTTCATGCGCGTAATCCAATGCCTCGGCAATATCTGCGATATAGTCCAATACTTTCCGCATGGGAAGCATGCTGCCCTTTCTGGTGTATTTCTGCAAATCCTCTCCCTCTAAATATTCCATTGCAATATAAGCCAGTTCCTGTTCCTCGCCCGCGTCGTAAATCGTAACAATGTTGGGGTGGGAGAGCGTCCCCGCACTTTCCGCTTCCCGGAAGAATTTCTCTTTCATCAGCTTGACTTCTTCGGGCGTGAAATCTTCACTGAAACGGAAGGTTTTAATGGCTGTGGTCCGGTTGATGCGCGGGTCTTTGCCGAGGTAAACAACACCCATGGCACCTTTTCCCAACTGTTTGACGATTTCATATCTGCCCAGCGTGGGACGGGTGTCGGAACCGGGAGAAATCAGCCCCCCGCCGCTTGTCCCCACGCTCAGGAATCCGTCGCCGAAGACCATTGTGTCGCTTGCCTGCATCAGTTTCTTTTTGCGGGTGGACACATCTTTGTATTTGGGGTCATATTCCTCAACATATTCATACACGGATGCGGCTTTGTTAAACTGCCGTTTTCTTTCAAAATCCAAACCGAGATTATAAAGGGTTGCCTTCATTTCATTGTCCATCGGCACTTTGCGGAATTTGTCAAACGCCATGTCCAACTGTCCCTGACTCTGAAAAGAAAGCCCCAGCATCCGATTCGTTTCCGCAGATTCCACCTCGATTTTTTCTTTACGGGTTTCGGTCAGAAAGTATTTGATGCTGACCATGCCGATATATCCGAAAATCAGTTGCAGCAGCGGACAGATGATCTGAATCCAGATGCCGTGAGAGATAAAAAGGTAAAAAGGAATACCGACAAACATCGCCAGAAGCAGAACAAAGGCAGCGGCTGAAACATGCGCTTTCAGGCGGGGCAGAACCAGAATCAGCAGACCGCCCACCATAAGGATCATCATCAGTCCGGCGAAGACATCCCATGACGGTTTGTGAACAAATTTCCGGTTGAGCATTGCCCATACCGCATTTGCCGTAAATTCGCCCACAGACATGACAGCGGCGCCGGGCGTGCTGATGGGATTCAATACGCCTGCGGCTGAGGGCGTGATGATAACAATTTTGTTTTTGAACACATCCGGCTGATATTTGTCATTTAAAATATCAAAAAAAGAATAACGCCTGAATGTCCCGGAACCGCCTTTAAAACTGACTAAAAATTCGGATTTCGGGGTCAGCGGAATTTCAAGAAATCCCGCTGACACGGATTTGCCCAGCACAGCCTCTATTTCCGAATTGTTCACATCTAAAAAAAGAGCGGCTAAACTCAGGCTGAAAGACGGGATATATTTTCCGCCGTATTCATGCAGCAGTTGTTCCCATCTGACTTTTCCGTCTATGTCATAAGCAATGGTGACATGTCCGATGCCTTTTGCCGCCTGAAAGAACCGCGGAATGGGCATGATAATCTCATCGGCTTCGGGGCAGTCCGGGTTGTCCGGATTTTTGACCTTGACGGAACTGCCGGCAAGCCCGACACTTTTTTGCCTTTTCTCTTCCGCCTTAGGTTTCAAAAGATCATCCTGTTTGAAAAATACAGGAAGAACCACCCTGTCAGACGCGGTGATCGCTTCCGCGAGTTTTCTGTCATTGTCCAAACGGGACCGTATCTGATTGACCGACTCGATAATTTCAAGTATTTTTCCGTTTGTTTCTTCAGGCGTGAAGCGTTTCAGGTCTTCTGCCAGATAAGCGATTTCCTTTACCGCGGCGCTGTCTTCTTCTTCGCTGTAAATGATGTTCAGACCGATGACTTTGGCACCTGCGGCGCTGATTTTGCCGATACCTGCGGCAATATGAAAACGGGGCCAGGGCCAGCGTCCGATTTTTTCAATAGACTCATTATCAATATCCACGATGACAATTTTATCCGAATCTTCAGTTCCGCCCCTTAATTCCATTCTGACATCATAGAGTTTGCGCTCCAATATTTCAAGGAAGTCTGTATGAGTATATGCAATTATCAGAAAAAAAACTGTGATTCCGATTCCCCAGTACAGTGCCGGATGTTTTTTCAAGCCTGTGGCCCGGCTAAAATCAGATAATATTTGAACCATGTTGCTTTCCTCTGCATGTCAGCACTGCGGCGGCGCGGGCATGCCTGCCTTGCCGCGATATATTCAGATAATTTCGGGACAGATTCATAACAGTCAATGTGTGCGATATTTTTCCCAAAAGCAGCCTGAGTGTAAGATCACGAAGTTTATGATTTATTATATTACATTACCTAAAACTCGCTTATATGTCAAATTAAAAGTCAGTTCTCCGCAGATGCGTGTCAGTTGCTTTTTTTTCAGGCAGTTTCAAGCTGTTTTTTAAATTGAGCATCGGCTCGGCATTTCGCAACGTCTTTCTTGCAAAAAAAATTTCAATGGGATATGGACAGTAAAAAAACAGCAACCGCGAAAACACGAAATCTGCGAAAGCACGAAATCAGGAATTTTTGCATTTTCGTATCTTTCGTGCTTTCGTGTTAAAAAAGTGAAACATCATGGAAAATTCTTTTAACGAAAAAGAATCTTTTGAATTTGCCGCCAAATATCCTGATGTTCTGCCGGAACTCAGCCTGCGGGTCTATACGACGCGGCTTCTCGGCGGAAACAGCCGTTTGGTGCTTCACGGAGGCGGAAATACTTCCGTGAAATTAAAACTTAAAAATATTCTGGGCGAAGAAAATGACGTGATTTTTGTAAAAGGAACAGGATGGGATATGGCAAGCATTGAACCGGAAGGTTTTACCGGCTTGTATTTGGAGCCGCTCCGGAAACTCCGCGGTCTTGATGATCTTTCGTCCCGGGAAATGGAAAATCAGGTGAAAATCTGCCGGATTTTCGCAGATGCGCCCGCGCCTTCTGTTGAAGCACTGCTGCACGCGTTCATTCCCCGCAAATATGTGGAACACACACACTCTGACAGCATTTTGATTATAAGCAATCAGAAACACGGGGAAAGCATGGTGAAAGAAGCCATGGGCGAAAAAATCGCGGTGCTGCCCTACATTGCCTCCGGTTTTCCGTTAGCAAAAGCAACTGCGGCAGCTTTTGACCGCAATCCGGATATTGACGGCATTGTCATTATGAATCACGGCATTTTCACCTTTGCCGAAGATGTCAGAGAATCATATAAAAAAATGATTGCATATATCAATCAGGCAGAAGCCTATATTGAGCAGCAGATAAAAGGAAAAACTTTGCTGAGTCCTCGGAAAGATTTGCAAGTTCCGGCAAATGCCAGGTCCGCGATGGCAAGATGCGTTCAGGTGATCCGGGGCGCGTGCGCGGGTTGCGGAATTGACGGAAAGCAGGAACGGCTTTACACGGAAATCCGCAATGCGCCGGATATAATAGAAATTTCGCTTTCGGAGCCGGCGGGGGAAATCTGCCGCTCCGGAATGCTCACACCGCATCATGCAATTCTTGCCAAACACGCAATGGCATATATCGCTTCTGTTCCCCAAGATGATGAATCGCTCAAAGCGGTCATAAACCGGGAAATCGCAAGTTTCAAAAGCGGTTACGACAGGCTTTTTTATGAATCGTCCGAACCTGAAAATACAGACCGGAAAAAAAAGCAGAGTGGAAATCCTTCGCTCTTTTTTATTGCGGGCTTGGGGCTTGTGGCTGCGGGAGCGACACGGAAAGCCGCCGGCATGGCTGCGGACATCGGCGAACACAATATCCGAGCCAAAATCCGTGCCTTTGCGCTGGGCGAATATCAGGCGGTTTCAGATGCTCATATATTTGATATTTATCGGACGCTGTCAAAAACGAAAACAGTGGTTTCCATGCCGCCGCTTCAGGGGCAGGTCGCTGTTCTCGTCGGCTGCGGGGTGACCGGTGCCGGCATTGCAAAAAGCCTGCTGGCTACTGGCGCGGCAACGGTAATATGCGACAGTGACAAATCGTTTCCGGAAAAAGCATATTTTGAATCGGCAGGAGCATATCATAAAGATGATATAAAAATCCTTGTGTCGGATGTCACGGATGCCGAAGCCGCTGAAAAGGCGGTTGAAGAAATTTCACTTGGTTTCGGGGGAATTGATACCCTTATATTAAATTCGGAACATGCCGGAAGCCTGCTGAAAAGCCATGAATACAAAAGCTTTTCCGCGCTGCTCCGCGCGGCAATTCCTGTGTTTGAAAGACAGGGAACCGGCGGAAATATCATTGCGGTCGGCTCTGAGGAAACCCTGCGGCGTCAAATTTCCGAAATTGCGGAAATAAACCCGGAGGCTTTGGGCATCCGCGTCAATTCGATTTTGATTCAGGAAAAAGAAAATACTGCTGATGTCAGAGCGGTAAAAAAAGAAATTTTGGGAGAACATATCGGAAATGCGGCGGTATTTTTCGCCGGCGGTCTGACACCGACACGCCACGCGATAGTTCCGCTATAATTAAGACATGCAGGGGCATTTCGGGGAAATCATGGCAGAGGGCGGCATTCGATGTCAGGGTGCATCAACGACGTGACCCTGCGACGGCGGCCCGGCGGATGTCCGAAATTGCAGGGACATTCCGCCAATTTTATTAAAGCATATTCTCATTATTATAGTTGCATATAATCAAACCCTAATGGTTTTTGAAACCCTCAGGGTTTTCTGAATTTTTATAAATGATACTTATATAATGTGGACTTATAATCATCATTTATGTGATGATATCTCAATTATGGATAAATCAGAACTGCTGAAATTAGGTGAAAATATAAAATCTTATCGTAAACTCAGAGGCTTATCCCAAGAAAAGCTTGCCGAACTTTCAGATTTGCACCGCACCTATATAGGCGGCGTTGAACGGGGAGAGCGCAATATCAGTCTCCTCAATCTGATATGTATCGCCCGGGCTTTGGGAATTACTCTGTCACAGCTTGTCAACGGCATAGACAAATGAAGATAAATGAACCGGACTCGCCATATAATACCAATTCGCTTTCAAAGATCGGTCTTTTCAAGTCGTAAAGCGATTTTTCAAATCGCTGAAACCGCTTGAAAAGCGGTTTTACGGAGAACAATGTTTTTGATAGCGAATTGGTATAAGGGATTGGACACTGAAAACTGGAAAAACAAGACCTTGGAATTGATTGAGGAACATCCGCTTAAGCCGAAGGAAATTTCTGAGGTGGTGAGAAAGGCATGGGATGATATTTTCCTGTCAACCATTGGAAGCAGACCTTTCAGAATCGGCTCTGATTTGTTTCCGCAGCCTCAAATAATGGGCTTTCTTCTCCATGAACTGATAGCCTTAGAGTTTTCTTGCAGATATCCTGGGATATGGAGACGAGAAGAAACATCCGATGAAAAAGATATGGTCTGTATCCATGATGCGCTCTATTCTATTGAAATAAAAACATCTTCAAGCCCAAGAAATATTTTTGGAAATCGAAGCTACGCACAAAAAACTTCTGCCAGCAAAAAAAGCAAATCAGGTTATTAAAATCAGGTTATTATCTTGCTGTAAACTTTGGGAAATTCATATCTAAAAATAAAAAGCCATCTGTTACAAAAATTCGATTCGGCTGGTTAGACCATTCAGACTGGATGGGTCAATCTGCCGCCAGCGGCCAGCAAGCCCGACTTTCCAGTGAAACAGAACAACTCAAACTGATCGAAATTTCACTGAAATAAAGCGATTTGTTCTGTTGAATATTCTGATTTTATTAAAAAATTTTCAATTCTGTCCGCCGCTGTCTTACAATAGCCGCTGTTGATTTCAAATCCTAAAACAGCCCGCTCCAAATCCAGCGCTGCCACAGCAGTTGTTCCGGATCCCATAAAAGGATCGAAAACCAGATGACATCTGTCAGACGAAGCTTTTATTATCCTTTTTATGACTGCTTCAGGGAACTGTGCAGGATGGGAAGTCCTTTCTTTAGAGGAACGGTTTTTACCGGAAGTTACTTTCGGAAACTGCCAGACATCTGAGGGATTTTTCCCCAGAGGATTATTTTTGATTTTTCCGTTCTTCTTTTGATTCGGGTATTTGACATTTGTATCTCTGATTTCATCAAGATTGAAAATATAATATTCCTCATTTTTGACATACCATAAAAATTTTTCATTACGGGGAGAAAAAAAAAATTTTCCTGCCACGCCTGCTCCATAATTCCAAACAATTTCCTGAATCAGAAAAAACGGAATTTTCTCCCATAAAAGATAGGGAATAGGAATTGCTTTCGCTTTTGCCGGGATTGAAAAGTAACCGAGATTAAGCCAAAAAGCTCCGCTTGCAAGTGTCAGTCTGTAAACTTCGGCAATCCACTTTTCGCACCAGTCAAGATAGATATGGAGAGGAAGTTTTTCTTCATAGGCTTTGCCGATATTATAAGGCGGGCTTGTTACTGTTAAGTGAACAAATGGAAATTCAATGTGTTTCATAGCTTCAAGGCTGTCAAGATTATATATGAGACAATTTGGCGCTTCATAGTAAGCTTTACCCAATTTATTTTTTATGTTTGCCAACATAAAATTCAACTCCCTTTAAGACTGATTTTGATACTTATATTATTCTTTTTAATTGTTTTGTCAAGAAGATTAATCAAATATGAGAAAATTATGTATTGCAATTTTTTATCTGTCCGGTTATATTATTTTTTCAGAGGCTGCGGGCTGCACGATAATCGTAAGCATGACAACTCACTGAATTTAAACAGCATCAAAACAAAAGGAAGGGCGAAATGGAAGACTGCATTTTTTGTAAGATCATCAAAGGCAAGATACCCTGTTTCAAGGTTTATGAAGATGACAAGGTGCTGTCATTCGCGGACATAAACCCCATTTCTCAGGGACATACGCTGATTATCCCCAAAAGACACGCTGAAAATATCTGGGAAGTGACCGTTGAGGAAATTGCAGCCATTCACACGGCATCTCAAAAAATTGCCCATGCCATGAAGGCGGCTTTGAAACCCGACGGCATTGCTTTTCTTCAACTGAACGGCAGGGGCGTGAATCAGGTGGTAATGCACTATCATCTGCATCTGATTCCCCGCGCCGCCGGCGGTCCCGAAATTTCCATGACGCATTGGGAACTCAAGCCCGGAGATATGAAGGTTATTCAGGAAACAGCACAGAAAATTTCGGCAGCGGTGAAGTGAGAGAAGTGAGAAGTGAGAAGTGAGAACTTCATTTCAGTATTCCGGGGTGCAAGGTAGAACGGGTTTATCTGTTTTTAACCCGGGCCGTTTTACTTCTCAATTCTCAATTCTCAATTCTCACTATACCACGGATACTTCAGCGCCACCCATTTTCTGAGCAAAAAATCCGCGATAAACGCCAGAAACGTAATCCACAGCACATACACGATAATCACGTCCATCGAGAGATAGCGGCGCACGAGAAAGATGCGGTATCCCAGACCGTTTTCAGCGGCAATCGCCTCGGATGCAATCAGAAACAGCCAGCCCCCGCCCAGAGAAAGTCTGACCGTTTCGATGAGACGGGGGAAAATCTGCGGGCAGACCACACGATACACAACCCCCGGCTGCGATGCGCCGAGGGTCAGGGCTTTGACAATGGTTTCCTGCGGGATTTTTGTCACCGACAGATAGATGTCCCGTGTAATCAGCGGAAATGTGCCGAGAAAAATCAGCGTCACCTTGCCGAGTTCGCCCACGCCGAAGGTGATGAAAAGTATGGGCAGAATCGCAAGCGGCGGAATATTAGCGATAAAGGTGATGAAGCTCAGGGAAAGCGACTGTATTCCCGGCAGAAGTCCCATGTTCAAGCCCAGAACAAAGCCGATACAGGCTGCCAGCGAGATGCCCATAGCAATGCGTTTCATGCTGGCTAAGGTGTCGTCCCAGAGGAGATATTTGCCAGTGCGGTTGTCTTTTGTAAATGCCACAGTTTTCAGGGCAAGACCCATCTTGGAGAGCGTGGGCAGCAGTTTGTCACGGGGATTTTCCCGGTGCCGGATGTCCGCCGCCAGAAGATAGATGCAGATGAGGATCACAAACGGCAGCATGGCCAGAAATATGCGGAATTTTTTCGGCGGATCCGCATGAAGACCGAAAAAAAGCGGATTCTTGTTTTTCATGATGCTTTCCTTATGCACTTTTATGTTATTTCAATATGTTCCATGTCATTTAACTTGTAGGGCGGGCATGTCATTTATTAAGTCATCTTATTAAAAGAAGTGAAACGGCGGACTGCCCGCAAAAACCCCACCCCCGGCCCATCCCCGAAGGGGAGGGGAGAAACTCCCCCTCTCCTTCGGAGAGGGGGCCGGGGGGTGAGGTCTCAACTGCGTAACTTTTTAAAAAATATCATATAATAAAAAAAAAACAAGAATTTTCTCCGATTACAATTTACAATTTATAATTTACAATTTACAATTCAGTTCATAGAAGAATCAAAAAAAAGAAACAACACAGAGGAGGAATACTAATGAAGAATGCGAGAACATTATTGACGGTTCTGATTGCGGTTTTTTTGAGTTTTACGACTTATCTTCCTTCGGTTTCGGCAACTGAACAAAGCGTCAGCCTCATTATTCCCGGATGCGGCTCGTGAGGGGCATCATCGAGGATAAGTTCTATCCTCAGGGCGATTGACGGCGTGATAAGCGTTGAAGTTGATGCGGCTCATCTGACAACCAAAGTGGTTTTCGACGACAGCAAAACCGATGTGAGCAAGATGCAGAGCGCACTCTCCGCGGGCGGTTATCCGGTTCAGAATGTCATTTATGAGGAAAATCAGCCGCCTTCGGCAGACGCGGGCGCGGATCAGACAGTGACCGAAGGCGGCCGCGTCATGCTGGACGCCGCGTTTTCTTCAGACCCGGATGACGGCATTGCCTCATACAAATGGGAGCAGAAATCGGGTACGCCGGTAACGCTTTCAACTGACACGGAAATTCAGCCGGTTTTCACGGTGCCGGACGTTTCCGCAGCGGGCGATTCGCTGGTTTTTGCTTTGACTGTCACAGACAAAGGCGGAAAGAGCGATACGGATGAAACAATTGTCAATATCAAAGATTCGCCGATAGTTTTATCGCATACGGAACTGACGCCGGCGCAGGCAAAAGATATGATTGACAGCAACCCGGATAATATTATCCTGATTGATGTGCGGGAAAACAGCGAATTTTGCGGCGAGGGACATATTCCCGGTTCGCTCAATTATCCGTGGAACTCAGGCGTTCTTCAGGAAAAATACGCCGAACTGCCCGAAGACGCGGATATTCTGGTGATTTGCAGAACCGGCAACCGGAGTCATGATGCTTCGGGTTTTCTTGATGCTCAGGGATTTACATCCGTGTATGACATCGGCGGCATCACGTCATGGGATTGGGAAATTCTGACATGCAGCGATGAGCCGCCTGTGCTGACAGCAAACCTCGATACGGAAGGCGGCGTTTCTTTAAGCTGGCGTCAGTACACAGGAACGAATTTTGAATCATATCTGATACTCAGAAACACTTTTCCCGACGCCGGATATCCCGAAGATACTGATTATTTCCGAATGGAAAGCGATGTGCGGGCGACAAGTTATACGGACACAACTCTTTTGGGAGGAATTTTTTATTACCGTATCATAGTGGTCAAAAAAGACGGTACATTGCTTTATTCGGATAATGCGGAAATTTATATTCCCGGAAAGTCTTTTCCTGTTCACGGATTGTTCGCAG
>JAIFKL010000109.1 GCA_020049595.1 Desulfobacteraceae bacterium | reverse complement strand
AATAGCCCGGCAGTTCACTGCCGGAAAAGAGAGTTCGCATCACTTATGTCAGAGTCCCGAAGGGACGTCTGAGAATAGCCCGGCAGTTCACTGCCGGATATTGTTGTCCGGATATAATTTTTAAGTCCCGTAGGGACGACTGAAACCTCGCCATCCCGCGGAACTTAAAAACGGTGTTCTTACCGTCTCCCGGCAATATCTATTTTTAGCTTTGTGCCGGGCTATTTTCAGATGTCCCTTCGGGACTGATCGTATTTTCCAAACACTTTCTGAGACATTCAACATTGAAACTATCTTTCAATATAAGCATCTTTGCTGCTGTTCTTTGGACGGTCTGTTTTCTGTTTCCTGCAAATGCAGAAACATTACCTTTGACGCTGACAGATCAGCAGGACGAATATGTGCTGGGAACCTATCTTGAATATTTAGAAGACCCGTCCGGCACTCTGAGCGTTGAGGATGTTTCTTCTCCCGAATACGAGCATAAATTTCTTCCCAACCAGAAACAGGACATCCATTTCGGAGTGAGCGGGAGTGTTTACTGGCTGCGCCTTCGCGTCAGAAATACAGCAAACCCGTTTACCGCATGGCTGCTGGAGTTCGGAAATTCAAGACTGCATTTTGTGGAAGTCTGTATTCCCCTTGCAGACCGCAAGGGATTTGATATAAAAAAATCAGGATATTACACTTCATCTGCCCGTGAAATCAGCCATCGCAATTTTGTTTTCAGCCTTCCTTTGGCACCGAATCAGGAACAGACGATTTATCTGCGAGTCCAAGCCATCATCATTCAGACTCCCTTGAAAATATGGTCTGTTGAAGCTTTCAGCCAAAAAGCCATGTCGGAAAATCTCTATTTCGGACTGTTTTACGGCGCGCTGGCGATGATATGGATTTACCACCTCTTTTTATGGGGGATTTTGCACGAAAGAAGCTATTTTTATTATCTTTTATTTATGATCGGCATCATATTTTTAAATCTCCAGAATGACGGGATGGGCAATCTGTATTTGTGGAATAATTTCAGATTCAAGGAATTTATTGTTCCGATGATCATGTCGCTCATCAATGTCTCTTTGCTCTTATTTAACTGCGCTTTTCTGAAGACCCGGCTGCATACGCCGATACTGCACAAAATCATAATGTCTTTCAACATATTATGGTGTCTTATCCCTTTGCTTCATTTCTTTATTCCCAGAGAAGTTCTTATCAGATTTACCTATTATTTTACGATAGTCAGCTTTCTGACAGCCTGCCTGACAGGTTTTGCGGTATGGCGGAAAGGATTCCGTCCCGCACGCTATTATCTGTTAAGCTGGGGATTCTTTTCCATAACAGGCTGCATCATTTTGTCAGGATTTTTGAAAATACTGTCTATCGGCGCTGTGATGACTGATATTATACTTAAATCAAACAGTTTAATACAGATATTGCTCTTTTCTTTTTCGCTGGCAGACCGGTTTAATATCTTCAGAGAAGAGAAAGAACAGGCTCAGGCTGAGACTTTGAAGGCTTTTGAAGAAAATGAACGCCTGATTCGGGAGCAGAATCTCCTGCTGGAGCGGAAAGTGACGGAACGGACCGAGGAACTGCAAGCCAGCGAAAGCCGCTATCGCAGCCTGTTCGAGGATGCGCCTATTGCTTTGTGGGAGGAAGATTTCTCTTGTACCAAAGCCTATCTTGAAATTTTGAGACAATCGGGTATCCGGGATTTCCGGGCATATTTCAGGGAACATCCCCAAGAAATTGTAAAATGTATGGGCATGGCAGATATTTTGGATGTGAACCGGCGGACATTGGAATTATATCGGGCAAAAGACAAAGCCGAACTGTTTGCCAATTTTTCCAGACTGTTCGGAGAAGCCTCGTTTCCGGGAGCGACAGAAGCCCTTGTTTCTCTGGCTGAAGGTTTGCATCTCTTTCAGGGGGAAGTTGTGAATTTTACTCTGAGCGGCGAGCCGATATATCTGCTTGTCAGGTCATTTGTCCTGCCGGAAAGCAAAGGAAATTTTTCAAATATTCTGGTTTCCATGATTGACATCAGCGCAAGAAAGCAGGCTGAAGAAGCATTGGTAAAAGCTAAAGAAGTGGCAGAAGCTGCGAGCCGGGCAAAAAGCGAGTTTCTTGCCAACATGAGTCATGAACTCAGAACGCCCATGAATGCGGTGATCGGATTCAGCGATATATTGTCTTCCATAATTACAGATGAAAAACAGAGAAGCTATCTTGATGCAGTGTCTTCGGGCGGAAGAAGTTTGCTGAGTCTGATCAACGATATTCTGGATATGTCCAAAATCGAAGCCGGAAAAGTGCGGATTCAGACTGATCCTGTAATATTTCGCAGTATTATCGAAGAAATACGGCATATTTTTTCCCTGAAAATATCCGAAAAAGGACTTGAGTTCATTGTCGCTGTTTCGGATGATGTTCCCGAATCGCTGCTTTTAGACGAAATCCGGTTCAGACAGATTCTCTTCAATCTGGTCGGAAATGCGGTAAAATTCACAGAAAAGGGATATGTAAAAATTGAGGTGAGAGGTCAGAGGTCAGAGGTCAGAGGTGAATCTCCTCTCACCCCTGACCTCTCACCCCTGACCCCTCACCTGAATCTCATTATCACTGTCGAAGACACCGGCATCGGCATTTCCTCCGAATTTCAGGATAAGATATTCGACGCCTTTCAGCAGGAAGAGCGAATCGCTAAAAAACACGAAGGAACAGGACTCGGACTGTCCATCACCAAACGCCTTGTTGAAATGATGAACGGAGACATTCTTGTAAAAAGCAGACCGGACACAGGAACTATTTTTGAAATCATTCTCCGTGACGTCGGTATTTCGGAAATATCCCCGACAGACAGGGAAAAAATAATAACTGACGGCGAAAATATTATTTTCAGAGATGCAACAGTCTTAGTCGCAGATGATAAACGCTCAAACCGGGAACTGATAAAGGCTTTTTTCAACGATACGCAAATCCTTGTTATCGAAGCGGAAAACGGAGAAGAAGCCGTGAGTCTTGCCGCAGAATATGAGCCGGATGTGATTCTGATGGACATCCGAATGCCGGTTACAGACGGCTATGAAGCTGCACATCAGATCAAAAACAATGAAAAACTCAGACATATTCCGATTCTGGTGATCACCGCGTCCGCGCTGCAAAAAGACAGGGAAAACATCATGCAGAGCGGATTATTTGAGGGCTTTCTGGCAAAACCGGTTCGGAAATCTGAAATTTTCCGTGAATTATCCCGCTTTGTTGAAAGCGAAAAAAAAGAAGCGGAAAAAGAAAGAGCGGAAAAGCAAGATGAAATTCCGCCGGAAATGCTGAATCAGCTTATTGAAAAGCTTGAAAAAGAACTGATACCTTTGTGGGAATCAGTCTGTAAAAGCCGTATGTTCGGCGATATTGAAATGTTTGCAGATCAGATCAGGTATGCTGGAGAAGCATATTCATCTGAAAACCTTATCCGTTTCGGGACAAATCTGGCAAGCCATTGCCGCAATTTTGATATTGAGAATATCAAAAAAATATTGTATTCATATCCCGAAATGATTCAAACTCTCAGGGCAAAAAAAGAACAGTGATGATAATCTTCTCCTGTCACCCTGAGCGGAGCGAAGGGTCTCGGTAAAACGGGTTTGAAATCCGTTCTACAGCTAAAATTTCGCTTGCGCTCATTTCAGCATTCCGGACAGTAAAACGGGTTTCAAACCCGTTCTACAGCTAAAATTTCGCTTGCGCTCATTTCAGCACTCCGGACAGTAAAACGGGTTTGAAACCCGTTCTACAGCTAAAATTTCGCTTGCGCTCATTTCAGCACTCCGGACAGTAAAACGGGTTTGAAACCCGTTTTTATGTCATTCGCTCAGGAGACGCTGCACAAAAAAGAACGGAAATCTGATGAATGAGACATCTGAAAAAGAAATCAATATCCTGATTGTTGACGACATGCCCAGAAATATTCAGGCAGCCGCTGCCATTCTGATCGGAGAAGGCTATCGGCTCGCATTTGATGAAGACGGCGAAAGCGCGCTGGCGCATGTCAAATCCATGGATTTCGATCTGATTCTTCTGGATATTATGATGCCGGGAATAGACGGATATGAGGTCTGCCGCCGTCTCAGAGACGATCCTGAGACCCGCTCTATCCCGGTGATCTTTCTGACCGGCAAAACCGATACTGACAGCATTGTGAAAGGATTTGAGATCGGGGCTGCCGATTACGTCAACAAGCCTTTCAAAGCGACAGAACTGCTGGCAAGGGTCAAAACCCATCTCGAACTCAAACGGCACCGGAACCATCTTGAACAGTTGGTTCGGGAGCGGACCGAAGCGGTCAGAGTCATGATGGAAGTCGGGAAAGAAACTTCGGCAAAACATGAAGAAAAGATTGAGGCAAATATTATCAGCCGGATTTTTCCCACGATTGAAACGCTTCGCCCCATTCTGAACAGTCCCAGACAGAAAGAATGTCTGGATACCATCGAATCCGCACTGGCTGAGATATTGTCGGAGTTTTCCCGCAAACTTTCCTCTCCCCGTTTCAATCTGACGCCCACGGAGCTACAGATTGCCGGGCTTATCAGAGAGGGAAAAAGCAGCAAACAGATTGCCGCACAGATCGGCGTCTCGGAAAACACCTTCAATTTTCACCGTCAGAATCTCCGAAAAAAACTCGGGCTGTCACACCTGAAAACCAACCTGAAAATATTCCTTCAATCTATGAAATAGGGGCATGCGGGGATGGAAATCAAATTGAAGGGAGCGCAGCCGAAGGTATCAGTAAAACGGCCCGGGTTAAAAACAGATAAACCCGTTCTGCGATCCGGAGTGCTGAAATGCCTGATTTTATAAAATGGTTCAGCAGTAAAACGGCCCGGGTTAAAAACAGATAAACCCGTTCTGCTTTTATGTTATTCTCCGCTACACTCAGAAAGTTGTTGAGCCTGTCGAAACAATGACATTTCCGAATCACCCGCTTCTGTACCGCTACCCATTTTTCTATTATTGCCTATCCTCAATTTATGTCTTATTATATAAAATAAATAGTTATACTGATCCACTTTTGGTTTTTTACGGCATGAATTTTGCGTTGCCGGCGAAATTGAAAAAACGGATATTTTCTGCTGTACAGTTCAGG
>JAIFKL010000216.1 GCA_020049595.1 Desulfobacteraceae bacterium | reverse complement strand
TTACGATCACTTATCGGATCAAGGCTGGTAATATGCGCGGAGATGCCGTATCTGTCTTTGCTCATCTCATGCACCTGACGGGTCATATATGAAGGATTCATAAGCGTCAGTTTTCTGCCCGAAGCAGTGACAATATCTCTTTGTTCAATATCTGAGAGGTAGGGATTCGGCGGGGTCTGTTCGGTGACAGGAACATAGACGCCGCCATGTGCGGAATTCCATAGGCGGTACATCACGTCTTTTTCAAATGCAACCCGTGCCATCTGAACAGACTGCTGTATGATTTCCAGTCTGCGGTCTTTGACATTCCATATCCATGCAAAAGCAATGATCGCTGTCCATAAAAAAGTCAGCCACAGCCACTGATTGGTATATGTTTCATTTTCTTTCATTTTCTTTCTTGTGCGATCTGCACCTGCAAAGCGGCACATACTGAAAACAGACAAACCCGTTTTGCTAAGGGCAACAAAGTAGAACGGGTTTCAAACCCGTTTTACTTTAATTGGGAACGTAGAACGGGTTTCAAACCCGTTTTACTTTAATTGGGAACATAGAACGGGTTTCAAACCCGTTTTACTAAGGACAACAAAGTAGAACGGGTTTCAAACCCGTTTTACTAAGGACAACAAAGTAGAACGGGTTTCAAACCCGTTTTACTTTAATTGGGAACGTAGAACGGGTTTCAAACCCGTTTTACTAATGGCAAAGTAAAATGAAACGTGCTGCCCTTTCCCTGAACGCTTTCCGCCCAAATCCGTCCTCCAAGATGACTCACCATGCGCCGAATCACCGTCAGTCCCAGCCCGATGCCGCTGTATCTGCGGGTATAGGAATCATCTGCCTGAGTAAAGTCTTCAAAAATCTTTTTCATACAGTCTGCCGGAATGCCCACGCCCGTATCGCTGACCGAGAACTGCAAGGCAGGCAAGGTTTCATATCCGGATGCTTTGCGGACAGAAAAGGTGATTTCACCTTTTTCCGTGAACTTGACGGCATTTTTGCCGAGCCGGTTCAGAATGTCTGACAGCAGTTCAAAATCCCCGATGATCTGATCCGGAACAGCCCCATCAATCTCATACCGAATATTCAAGCCCCTGGATTTTGCAATATGTGAAAGGGCTGAAACGGCAGAATCCAAAAGCAGCATCAATTCAACCGGCTCATTCTTCGGCTGAATACCGTCAGCCTCTATCCCGATCAGTTCGACAAGATTATCAATCATTTTAAGCAGTTGTTCACCGGATACAGCGATGTGGCTGAGGTAGTCGCACTCCTCGGAACCGGGCTTGGCATTATTCAGCAGCAAGTCTGTCATTCCGATAATCGGAACCAGCGGGGTTCTGAATTCGTGACTGATGTTGGCAATAAATGCTGATTTGGCTCGGTTTGCCGCCTCAGCATCATTTTTCGCTTTCAACAGTTCCGCGGTTCGGTCCCGAACCCGGATTTCAAGTTCATTATTGGCTTTTTTCAAAGCTTTTTCTGCTTTCCGGCGTTCAACGATTTCCTTCTGAAGACATAAATTTTGTTCCTCAAGCCGCTGCTGCATCCGCCTCAGAGAAATATGTGTCTTCACTCTTGCCAGAACTTCTTCATCCTGAAAGGGTTTGGTAATGTAATCGGCTCCGCCAAGGGAAAACCCTCTGATTTTATCCTGAAGGTCATCCAGCGCGCTGAGAAAAATGATCGGAATATTCCGTGTTTTCGCATCCGATTTCAGGCGTTCACAGACTTCATATCCGTCCATTCCCGGCATCCGGATATCCAGCAGAATCAGGTCCGGCGGCTCATTTCCGGCAATCATCAGCGCGGTGGGTCCGTCCGGTGCCCCGGTAACGGAATAGTCGCTTTGGGTCAGTATATCCGACAGAAATTGAAGATTCTGAATGGTGTCGTCCACGATCAGAATATTGAGTTTTGATTCAGAATTATCCATAATTTATGACTCCTTTCAGGTGTGTTCAAATCCGCATCATCCGGAGTGTTGCTAAAATTCGCTTCGCTCATTTCAGCACTCCGGAGATGCGGTCCGGAGTGCTGAAATGAGCCGCCAGGCGAAATTTTAGCATTTATACGTGCTAAATTTCACTTCGTTCATTTCAGCACTCCGGAGATGCGGTCCGGAGTGCTGAAATGAGCCGCCAGGCGAAATTTTAGCATTTATACGTGCTAAAATTCGCTTCGCTCATTTCAGCACTCCGGAATCCGACAGTTTCGCTTCAATTTTTATGAGTATCACAGAAAACAGGAACAGCAGCACAAAAGCGACCGCAAAGGTCATCATTCCCGACATCTCATGCAGAAATCCCTGTGCGGCTTCTGCTCCGATTCTGTGCGCCATGATCGCCGTCACCGTCAGGCGGAGAATGTTCACAAACACCGCGATGGGAATTGCAGACAGAAAAAGCAGCCATTTGCCGACCTGCCCCAGCGAGACAATAAAGGCAAAAGCCGCGCTCAATGCCAGCAGAGAAGTCAGAGAGCGCAAGCCCGAACAGGCATCCACCACTTCAAGCGAGGTTTTTGCCAGATGCAGGATATTTCCTTCCTGTAAAATCGGAATGCCGATAAACCGTATCACATCCGTAGTCAAATCCGCTGCAAAAAGTTGGAGCGGAAACGCCAGCTTGTTCCAGATAATCGCAGGAATCGGCACCATAAAGAACAGATACGCGATAGGAATAAGTATTTCACGAGTGATTTCTTTTCCGAAAAGATAGAGCGAAATGCCCAGCACGGTAATGACAACGGCAATCCGCATGGTGAAAAGTTCCGCACCGATATTTCCTCCGATGTGCAGGATCATTCCCGTTATTATGACTGCCAATCCCCATACAGAAGGGCGGAAAGCGTATTGCGCCAGTTTTTCCTTTTTCTGCCATATCAGATAGCCGGTGATAAAAGGGATGAGAAATCCGTGCGAGTAATTTTCATCCGCTGACCAGTCCGCTATGAGCTTTAAGATCGTATGGTTAAAAAGCGCAAAAAAAGAGGCGGTCAGTATGATGACTTGCGAATATGTTGAAGATAAAATTTTTTGCATGGTCTCCTGTATGCAGGGCGTTTTTTTAATAATTTTAGGAGCCCGTAGGGCGGACTAAGCGCAGCGTGTCCGCCAAACGAAGTTAAGCGCAGCGTGTCCGCCGATGTTATATGTAAAACGGGTTTATCTGTTTTCAGCCGGGGCCGTTCTACAGCCATGCCGTTTCATAAAGGCGGACACGCTTCGCTTTGTCCACCCTACGGTTAAAAAAAATCAGCATCCGGAAATCCCTCCGCATTTCTTTGCGCCCTTAGCGTGCTTTGCGAGAAACTTTTTTTATTTCCGATAATGTCTAATTTAATAAGATGATATGTCCACCCTGCAACTGCACCGATACCCAAAATCGTTTTACCGATGCGGTCATGACGGAATATATTCAAACAATAAGGGCATAATATCTTCGGCAAAACGGCGCAGACGCTTTACGGCTGCTGTTTCGTCCTCGTTTTTTATCACCGGCGTCATCAGGCGCACAAAAGAACCGTCTGTTCTGTGACGGGTGATCGAATCCCAGACGAGATAAACTTTTTCCATATATTCTGAGGAAATGATTCTGCCCCGTGAGTGAAACCAGTAAAGCATCACCTCTTTATTCGCTCCTCTCTGCAAAATAAGCTTGATAACATTTACTTTGCCGGTCTGAGGCGTTTCCAATTCCTCAAGAGATGCCTGATCGATATTCCATCCGGCTCCGGGCATACAATTTTTGGGAGAATGAATCAGTTCTCCTTCACGCTGGCTTTGATAAAAACCGATATAAAGATAAACCGGATAGCCTTCGGGATTGTAATAATCTGCCAGAAATGAATCGCTCACTTTCAAAATATCGTAAATATTTTTATCAAAAAATTTCTCTGTTGCCTTCCATTCGCCGATCTGCTTGGGAAAGCCGGACAAAGCTTTGTTGGGATGAATTTCTTCCGCGGCTTTGACTCCGTAGTAAAATAACAGGGTCACAAGCATGATTGCCGATGCTGTAAGCGTGTGTTTAAGAGACATTTGAAAATCTCCTGATCCTCTTCTCCCTCTCCCTTGAGGAGGGATGTTAAGTTCTCCCTCTCCCATCCGGGGAGAGGGCGGGGTGAGGGGTGCTGATGAGAACACAGCTTTCGTCTCTCCCTCATTCCCCTCACCCTGACCCTCTCCCCGGATGGGAGAGGGAATAAATTACTCATTCAGACGAATCGGGCGGGGCGGCGTCAGCATGATCTGAAAACGAATCCGATTTTCCTCATAGCTGTTTTCGCTCAATGTGGAATCAAGCGTGCGATAAGTATAGTCAACCCTTATCATCCACCAGTCTTTGTGAAAGGTGAGGCCCGAACCCAATTCCTTGGTTTCATCATCCCGGATTGTCTCAAGGTCAACATATTTATCTCTCCTGTAAGTGCCGAAAATGTCGCTGCTGAGATATTTTGAAAAAGCATATTTTGCGGTGGATTTTGCATCATACCAGACGCCGAATCCGAGCCGTTCCGCGCCGAAAAAATCTTCATCATAGCCGCTGGCGGTGCTGAAATTTACTGATCCGTATCGGCTGAAAGACCATGTTTTTCCGATATTTCCGTTCACCGAGAGCGCAGCCTCGCTGCTGTTGATCTCTCTTTCCCGGTAGAAATATCCCAGCGAAAAAGTAAGCGGCAGGTCTTCGGCAAGCATATAACTGACGCCGACCGAAGGATCATAAACCGAATAGTTTTCTCCCTCTCCTTTAAATTCCATAATGGTATGGGCATACTGCACAAAGGCTTCAAATTTATCGGTAATTTTTTTGCTCAACTTTATCCTGCCGTACCAGTTTTCAAAATCATCTTCCGCATCGTAGTATTCCGCCTGTGTGCAGGTAAGATTTGCCTCTATATTCACATGATAGGGAATGGAATTGTAAAGCACGGAAACAGAGGGCTTTCCGCTTTTATACCACTTGTTGAAACCGGCAGACCTGTCCAAATATGCGCCTTCTGTGTAGGAATACGATGCCTCAATGCCAAATTCACGGGGCTTGAACCAGTATCCCATGCCGAAAGAGGGATTGGTGATTTCCTCCCAGTAAGGCGAACTGTCCGATGTTCCGGCATATTCGTTTCGGGTAAACGACATGCCGGTTTTCATATTCAGTTTTTCGGGAATGAGCCAATATGTCACATCAGCCGAGGGATTATGCGTTTTTTTGTCCTCCACTTCCGGGTCGTCATTTTCAAGCATGTTGTAGGCATACTTCACATTGAGCAGATCAGCTTCTCCGAAACGGTGCGTGAACGAAAGATTTGCAGTGTCCGTGTAATGCGCTTCTCTGGTCTGCCGCACGATTTCTTTTTCCGCCACATGTTTTTTGGGCTGGTCAAGAGGGCTTACAGACTCTCCGGGGGCTTTTTCTTCAACCTTGGTGACAGCTTCCTCGGTCTGCTGGAATGCGTTCTGAAAATCCAGCCGGGTGTTTTTTGAAAACCCGTACCATCCTGAAAGTTTGGCATTGTGGCGCAGCGTATTAAATTCGGTAAATTTGTCATAGCAACTGTATCCCAAATCATAAGACAGCGACAAGGCGCAGGTTCTGTCGGCTATTTCAGCGGTAAACCCGGGCGAGACAACAGTGATCAGATCATTTGCCTTATCTTCATTTGATGTGAAAAGATTGTCGGAATATTCAGGGCTTACGGAAACCCTCGGTGTAAACGTAATCCGGTATCCGGCATCAGACACGGCTGCCGTCAACAGTATGAGCATCAGAATAAAAGCATGGATTTTGGATGGCATAGAAAAAAAGTTAGGGGTTCGGGGTAAGAGGTAAGGGGTTCGGGGAAAACCTCTGACCTCTGACCTCTCACCCCTGACCCCCTCACGGCACAATAATGGTATCATTTGCCTTTATAAATATATTCTCACTGAAATCTTTGCCTTTTGCAATGTTTTTATAATTGATTCTGATAACCTGCTCTTTGCCGTCCTCATGACGGATCAGAATGATTTCCTTTTTCGATGCCCATTCGGTAAAGCCGCCGGCAAGCGCAAACGCCTGTAAAACCGTAAGATTTTTGATCAGCGGATATTCGCCGGTTTTGGGAACTTCCCCCAAAATATAAAATTTCTGGCTTTCAGGCTTTTTAACCGTGACATTCACAATCGGATTTTCGATAAATTCTTTCAGCTTATCTTCAATCATCTGCTTGACCTGCAAAGGCGTGAGACCGCCCACATGAATGTCGTCTATCAGCGGAAAGGTGATATTTCCGTCAATTCTGACAAGCAGTTCTTTGGAGAAATCCTGTTCTTTCCATGTAATGATTTCAAGAATATCCCCGCTTCCGATCTTGTAATCTGTCTCTCCGGTTTTCGGCGTTTTGCCTGCTTCTTCAGAGCCGTGAGCGTCAGCGAGCGTTTTTTGTTCCGCACTTTTCTTATCGGTCTGCTCTTTATCATCGGCTTTCCCGGCATCTTCAGACTTGGAAGCATCAGCTTTGTCGGCTTTGCCGGACTTATCAGCCGAATCTTTTTTATCCGCTTCTGTTTCGGCTTTTTTGTCTGCGCTGTCTGCGGCTTTTTTATCAAGCTGCGCCGCGCCGTTTGTTTTCACGCCCCCATTTTTTTTAAAATAGACCTTTGAAAACAGATTTGCATCCGGCGCGCACGAGGGCGTTGCTGTCAGCAAGATCATACTGAAAATAAAGAATATATTTTTCATCATCATCATCTCCTTTGTTTTATTGAGAATTGAGAATTGAGAAATGAACACTTCTCACTTCTCACTTCTCAATTTACTTCCCTATCCCGGAAATAACTGTCTTTACGGTGCGAAGGACGATAAGCAAATCCATCGCTATAGACATATTTTTCATATAAAAAAGATCATAATTCAGCTTCTCTGTGGCATCATCCACCGAGGCGCCGTAGCCGTAACACACCTGCGCCCAGCCGGTTACGCCGGGTTTTGCCGAAAATCTTGCGCCGTAGTAGGGAATGATATATTCAAGTCCTTTGACAAAAAATTCCCGCTCGGGCCGGGGACCCACAAAACTCATCTCTCCTTTCAGAACATTCCACAGTTGCGGAATCTCATCAATGCGTGATTTCCGCAGAAAACGCCCGATCCGTGTCACCCGGTCGTCATTGTCTTTTGCCCACACGGGACCGCTTTTCTTTTCCGCATCCGTAATCATAGAGCGGAATTTGTAAATCTTATATATTTTTCTTTTCTGTCCCACCCTTTCCTGAGAAAAGAAAATCGGTCCTCTTGAATCCAATCTGACTGAAATCGCTGTCAGAAGAATGACCGGAAACAGCAAAACCAGCATTCCGAAAGATAAAACAATGTCCAGGGTGCGTTTCAGAAAAAGATTCAGCAGCGATTTCCGGAAACCTTCGGAAAAAATAAGCCATTCGGGATTCATGTGTTCGACGCTGAGTTTTCCGGTCAGCATTTCATAAAAACTGTCGCCCTCCAGCACGTCAATTCCGCCCATACGGCATCGGAGCAGGGGGTTTGTCGGAAACCCTGATCTGCGGTCTTTGAGCGCAACCACCACCTTTTTAATGCCCAGTTCTTTGGCAAATTCACACAGACCTTCATGATTTCTTTTGCAGAATATTATCGTATTCTGATCCCCGAAAGATTTGTCGCCGCTGTATTCCAATGAAACAGCGCTCAGGACATATCCGCAGTTTTTTCTGTTTATGATTCCTTCGGCAATCTTTCGCGCCAATTCACCGGAACCGAGAATCAGGGTTTTCCGATTGAATATGCCCCGGCTCAGAATGAGAAGTACGCAGATATGCCAGATCAGGCAGAACAGGATAATTGCAAAGGTGCTTAAAGCGAAAAAAAGTATCTCCCCCATGCCGGTCCCCGGAAAGATCAGATAGATGACCGAGAGTAAAATCGTTGTAACTCCGAGGGATTGAAGCAGACGCACTATCAGTTCCGAAAAACTGTAGCTTGCATTTAAGTCATAAAGATCATTGTAATAGATACATATCTGACAGACAAGCGTGATCAGCAGTATTTTGAGGAGCCGTCTTTCGTCAAAGGACAAGGGAGTATCGGAAAGAAGCCGGTCAACAGCCCAGACCGATGCGAAGACAATCAGACCTTCGCCGACAACAAAAACAATGTTTCTTAGAGGATAGTATTGTTTTAAGACTTTTAAAGGCATTTTTGTTTTCACCTTTACATTTCAGGTTTTGTTTTCTGCCGCTGTTTTTTTGCCACGAATGAACACGAATGTCTGCACGAATAAAAACTCACGAATTTTTCAGAAAATAATTAAAAACGAAACAGCACGAATATATTTTTATGATTCATTCGTGTTTTATCTGTGCAGACATTCGTGTTCATTCGTGGCTGAAATCCGGCGCACAAGTTTCTTTTTTTAATAATTTGATGATCTCTGAATATGTTTGTTATACATGCGATACGTCAGTCTCGTATCCGCCCAGTTGGTGATAATACCGAGAATACGGTCTTTGCCCAGAATGTCTATCAGTTCGGCAACCTGCTTGCGGGGCGTGCTTCCGTATTTTACAACCAGCAGAACGCCGTCAACCTGTTTTGCAATGACGCCGGTTTCAGCCGTCAGCTTTGGCGGCGGCGAATCTATGACCGTATAGCGGTCATTATATCTTGACTGCACATCTTTGAGCAGCGCCGACATTTTCTCCGAAGATAAAAGTTCGGAAGGATTGGGCGGCGGTTTGCCCCCGGGCAGAATGCTCAACCTGCTGACGGCTGTTTTGAGAAGCAGGGAAGACAGCGGCACGTCCTTTGAAAGATGTTCGCTCAGCCCCGGTGATTCGCCGAATCCGAAACACTTGTGAATACAGGGACTGTGCATGTCACAGTCTATCAGCAGGGCATATTTGTTATCCACATTCTGCGCGATGCTCATTGCCAGGTTCAAAGAAATAAAAGATTTTCCCTCTCCCGGAACTGCACTGGTCACCATGATGGACCGGGGCGCTTTCCCGGACCCCGGAAACAGCAGATTCGTTCTTAATATTCTGAACTGTTCGGCTTCAAATGATCTCGGTCTCAGAACCATCACCAAATTTCCGTCTATGTGATTGTTTCCTTTGGGAGAAGCTGAGACAGATTCGGCTGTGCCGGGGCCCCCTCCCTTATAATACGATATATGATCGCTGTCACGGAAACCTGTACCCGGCGGATATTTGCTTTGAGGATCATATATTGAAGATTTTTCCTCTGTCTCTGCTACGTCCCCGTTTTTTTTGGAAAACGACATGAGACGATCATCAGAGGCCGGGGGGTTTTTTATATTCTTTTTTATAAAGAAACGCCCTAAACCGATTTTATTTAAAATAGACATAAAATACCGATATGCCGATTAAGCAGGGTCCGCCCTGCTGTGCGTAAACCATGCGTTCTTTTTTTGGCAGCGTGTACATGTTTCGACAGGCTCAATGTTTCGACAGGCTCAACAACCTTCTGAGCGCAACGGAAAAAAAGTCGGGTTTCCAACCCGTTTTACCGAGTCAGAAAACTGTAGAACGGGTTTCCAACCCGTTTTACCGAGTCAGCCGGCACCTAATACCAATTCGCTTTCAAAGATCGGCCCGGCTTAAAACAGATTCAGATCGTAAAGCGCCCGCCCGGCTAAAAACAGACAAACAGACTCAAATCGCTGTCTGTTTTAAGCCGGGCGCTTGAAAAGCGGTTTTACAAATCGCTGTACGGTCTGAAAAGCGCCCTGCTGAAATCAGACACGGAGAACACAGTTTTTGAAAGCGAATCGGTATAAGGGTTTTAAAAACCCTCAGTATCTGTGACATTTCTCTGCATCGCTGCCCGGCATTATATCATTTCAACCCATTTTTTTCTGAATTTGTCATATTTGCCGAAACCGTCAAACCCGTTGAGTATCACCCCGATAATTTTGTTTTTTCCGAGAACATCAACCAATTCTTTAATCATTTTCCGAGGAGTGCTTCCGTACTTCACAACTACCAGCACGCCGTCCACCTGCCGTGCAATCACGCTGGTTTCGGTCATCAGCTTGGGCGGCGGCGAATCAATCACAATATAGCGGTTGCTGTATCTTGTTTTTTCCTTTTTCAGCAATTCCGCCATCTGTTTTGAGGACAGGAGTTCCGAGGGATTGAGCGGCGGTTTTCCGGCAGGTAAAATGGTCAGCTTGTTGACAGCGGTTTTAAGAAAAAGAGAAGAAAGAAATACGCCGTCGGAAAGATATTCGCTCAGTTCAGGGACATTGCCGAATTTTTGCTGGTTCACCGCTTCAAAATGGCTGCCGTGGGAAAGATATTCGCTCAGTCCCGGGACTTCTCCGAAACCGAAACGGCTGTGGATGCAGGGAGAGCGCATATCGCAGTCTATCAGAAGCACATGCTCGCTGATAATCTGGGCAATGCTGATAGCGAGATTTGCAGCGACAAAAGATTTTCCCTCGCCGGGAAGCGCGCTGGTGACCATTATGGAACGTGGGGATTTGCCTGAAATCGGGAACAGAAGATTTGTCCGCAGCATTCTGAACTGTTCTGCCTCAAATGACTGCGGTTTCAGAAAAGCCACCAGATTGCTGTCTATATTGTTGTACCTGTACTTGTCTTCCGGAAATTCCTTTGCTGGCGGAACCGCAGGTACTTTTTCCAACTTGCCTGATTTTTTTAATGCAAATATTTTGCCCATAATGAATTGAGAATTGAGAATTGAGAATTGAGAATTGAACACTTCTCCCTTCTCAATTCTCAATTATAAAAACAGCTTGGTTACAACCTTTGTCGCCTTATCGGTGACGTATTCCACATTTTTGAACGCCATCAGAGCAAATACCGCAAACAGACTGAATCCGATGCCGAGAAAAATGTATGTCAGAACCAGTTCGATTTTCTGTTTTATTTTATCCATACGGCGATAGTAAACATTCGGAATCGTTGCAAGTACGGTGACGCCCAGCAGCAGTTCAATGTCTTCAGGTCTCCGCAGGGAAGTGTCAAGCAGATCGAGCAGAAAAATCAATCCGCCCCCAACTCCCAATCCTCCTGCCAGACACATGAGCAAAAGCTTTTTTATATCAGGCGACACCGGTTTTTTGGGAACTTTTGCAGAATCCAGCACACGGAATTTCTGCCCCTTTGCTTTCATTTCCATGCTGACAGCAATATCTGCATCCAACTTTCTTGTCAGCAGCTTGTTATAGGAATCTTTGATATTTTCATAATCTCTGCTTAACGTCAGGAGTTCCTGCTCTCTTTTCGGCGTGTCTTCAATCCTTTTTTCATATTGTTCTATCTGGACATTGATGGCTGCGATATCCTGTTCAAGCCCCTTTATGGCTCTGAGAGCCTCATCATACTGGATTTCCATGTCTCTCAACTGACGCACTTTTGTTTCTTTAAACTTGGCGATAATCAGATCCGCCTCTCCTTTTTTCTTGGGATTTTCAGCTTTCGGCTCCGCTTCTGTGCGTTTTGATTCTGCTTCTGCTTCAGCTTCTGTTTCAACCTCCGCCTCCGCATCGGCAATCAGCTTTTTCATTTTAATGACATCCGGATGCTTTCCTGTATATCTTCTTGAAATTTTTGAAAATTCATCTCTCAGTATTCTTAACCGTATCACGCTTTCAGGCTCTTTTTTCACGATTTCTTCAGGAACGCCGGTGCCGGCGGAATAACTTTCCAACTCCCGGCGCATATCTGACATCTGACTTTCCAACTGAATTTTCCTGACATTTTCATCCCTCAGACTTTCCTGCTTTGTGTTCAACTGACCCCGCAGCCCGGAAAGCATTCCCAAGTTGGAATTTAACTGCTCCGGCAAGCCGCCCATAAAAGAGGTGCGGTATTCTTTGAGCGCATTTTCGACTTTTATCAGATTTTCCGATTTTGTTTTGAGTTCCTCCTGAAGAAATTTGCTTGCCGCATAAACTTCTTCCCTCATCAGCTTGATGCTCTCATTGATAAAATATTCTGCAAGAATATTAACTGCTTTTGTGATTTTGTCCGGGTCTTTTCCTTCAAAGGAAATGGTAAAAGATTCCGCACCGCTCCGGGAGGATTTTACCTCCACTTTCATATTCTGACGCACATTGGCAATTTTTTCTTCCAGAAGCATGTTTTTGTATTCCGGCTCTGAAAAAAGTTCCGCCTTGATGATGACCTGTTCAAGATAGGTGCGGCTTTTGACCTGCTGGGTGATGGTGCTGACTCTTTCTTTTACTGTAACTTCTGTGAGCGGTTCCACATATTTATCGGGAATGCTTTTGGGTTCCACCAGAATCAGCGTGTCGGACATGTAAATTCTCGGAAGCGTAATCGAAAGGTATATACCTGTTATCATGGCAAGACAGAAAGAAATAATCAGCAGCCAGCGCCGCCGCAGCACCAAGTCCACATAATAGTCAATTTTTATCGGTTTTGGAGCTTCTTCAGCCATGGCGGTTTTCTCCTGAAAAGTATCTGAGAGATTTCAACTTTCAAATTCGATCCTTAAATTAACACATTCCGAGTATGATTGACAAGACTTATCTTAGGATTGATTTGGAAACAGGTTGCAGGTTATGCAGGTTGCAGGTTACAAGGTTGCAGGTTATGCAGGTTGCACAGGTTGCGGGTTACCTGCAACCTGTCACCTGCAACCTGTCACCTGTTTCCCTGTTTCAGATTTTCAATCTCTTTTCCGGCTTGGATGAGTTCGTCATTTGCCAACTGTAAACGGACCGCAACATATTCTGTAAATATTCTGTATAATAACAGTAAAATATCAGCCCTTTCATCAGAGGTCAGCGTTTGGGTGGCAGCCGACGTGTCAATGGCAAGGCAAACGGTTTTGCCTTCGGCATACACAGAAGCCGAGCGGGTCAGACCGTCCAGAATCCGCATTTCACCGAATATTTCCCCCACACTGTCAATGATTCCGATATGAATATCTTCTTTCTCAACCTCCACTTTTCCGGATAAAAGAAAATAAATCCAGGAGTCTGTGTCGCCTTCTCTGATAATGACCTCTCCATGTTCATATTCCCTTATCCGGCTTAATTTAAGCAGATGTTTGAGGCTTTCGGTCTCAAACTTCTGCAAAGGCGGAATGGTCATAAATTCCTGCATACTCAGAACATTGTCTTTCAGATATTGGGATTCTATCATTTTTTTGCTCCGATTTGTAACCACGAAAGCACGAAAGATAGGAAAAACACGAAAGATAATATTTTCTCTTTTAAATTTCGTGCTTTTCATAAGTTTCGCCAAAGCTGAGAATCGCTTTCGTGGTTCTCTTTTCACCGTCTTTCAAGACAGTCTTTGGACAGGCATTCATCAAATTCCACCGGATAATGTCCGTCAAAACAGGCTTTGCAGAAATGATTTTCCGGGTTTTCGATGCCCGTTGATTTCAGAAGACCGTCCAAACTGAGATAATACAGGCTGTCCAATCCCAGAAAACGGGTCAGTTCTTCCACAGATTTGCTTGAGGCAATCAGTTCACCTTTTGTTGAAAAATCAATGCCGTAATGACAGGGATAGCGATGCGGGGGACCGCTGACCCGCAGGTGTACTCGTTTAACTCCCAGTTCCCGCAATGCCTTGACTCTTGTTTTGGCGGTCGTGCCTCTGATAATTGAATCTTCAATGATGATAATTTCTTTCCCCTTGAGCAACTGTTTGATGGGGTTCAGCTTCACTCGGACGCTGAAATCCCGCATACTCTGCGTGGGCTGAATAAATGTTCTTCCCACATAATGGTTGCGGATCATGCCGATTTCAAAGGGAATGCCCGATTCTTCCGAATATCCGATGGCGGCGTAAGTTCCTGAGTCGGGAAAAGGCATCACCAAATCCGCATCCACCGGAGATTCTTTTGCAAGACATTTGCCGTGGGCTTTCCGGGTCTGATAAACATTTTGTCCGAGTATGGTGCTGTCGGGCCTTGCAAAATAAATAAATTCAAATATGCAGAAGGAGGGATTCGCCGCCGCCGGTATTTGCAGGCTTTTGAGTCCCTCGTCGCTGATGATAAGGATTTCCCCGGGATCAAGCTCCCGGACAAATTCAGCCTGAACCAGATCAAGCGCACAGGTTTCGGATGCCAGCACATAGCCGCCGTTCAGCTTTCCGAGACAAAGGGGCCTGAATCCGTTGGGGTCTTTGATGCCGATGACTTCTCCTCGGCTGGTCAGCACCGTAAAAGAGAAAGCGCCTTTGAGTTTGGACACGGATTCGACAAGGGCTTCTTCAAATCCTACTTTCAGATTTTTCACCAAAAGATGCAGAAAAATTTCGGTGTCCATTGTGGTTTGGAAAATAGAGCCTGCTTCTTCAAGCTCTCTTTTCAATTCCTCTGCATTGACAATGTTGCCGTTGTGGGCAACGGCATAAGATTTCTGCTTGTGATGTACAACAAAGGGCTGGGCATTGAAAAGAATGGAACTGCCGGTGGTGGAATAGCGCACATGACCGATGGCGCTGTGTCCTTTCAGTTCTTTGAGATGCGCCATATCAAAAACATCCGGCACAAGCCCCATGCCTTTATGGGTGATGATGCTGTTATCCCGGACAACAGCGATGCCCGCACTTTCCTGTCCTCTGTGTTGGAGCGCATACAAGCCGAAATAGGTTGCCGTTGTTGCTTCGGCATGTCCGTGAATACCGAATACGCCGCATGCTTCGCGTGGTTTTTCTGGATAAATCATTATGTCTCCGAAATTGAGAATTGATGATTGAGAATTGAAAATTGAGAATTGAGAAATAAGATTCTTCAGTTCGTTCAGGGTGACAATTCAATTCTCAATTCTCAATTCTCAATTATTATATTCCTGAATCGCTTTTACCGAAAGCTTTTTCTTCTTTAACGCGGCAATTCCCTTACAGATTGCCATGCCCGCCGCGAGCGTGGTCGCGTAAGGGATGTTGTACTTTAAGGCTGTGCGTCGGATCATATAACCGTCGCGTTTGGTTTCATTCCCCAGCGCGGTGTTGATAACCAACTGAATTTCGCCGTTTTTGATCGCATCCGCCACATGGGGACGTCCCTGAGAAACCTTGTTGATCCGCTGATTCGGAATCCCGTGATTTTTCAGAAACAAAGATGTTCCTTCTGTTGCCGCAATCCTGAAACCGAGTTTGAAATATTCGGCAGCAACCGGAAGCGCAGCTTCTTTGTGCGGATCAATAACGCTGATGAAAACCGTTCCCGACAGCGGCAGTTTCTGTCCCGCGCCTATCTGCGCCTTGGCATAAGCAGAGCCGAAATCCGTGTCAATGCCCATGACTTCTCCGGTGGATTTCATCTCAGGCCCCAGCAGCGTATCCACATCAGGAAAACGGTTGAAAGGCAGCACGGCTTCTTTTACCGATATGTGATCTGTATGAATGCGCTCATCCCTCAGACCGAGTTCTTCCAATGTTTTGCCCAGCATGACCTTGGTGGCAAGCTTTGCCAACTGAATGCCCGTGGCTTTGCTCACAAACGGCACGGTTCTGGAGGCTCTGGGATTCACTTCTAAAACATACAGACACTCATTTTTGATAGCATATTGAACATTTATCAACCCAACGACATTCAACTCCGCAGCCATTGCCTTTGTGGCGGCAATGATTTCCGAGATAATTTTGGGACTCAGAGAAATGGGCGGCAGCACGCAGGCAGAATCTCCCGAATGGATTCCCGCTTCTTCGATATGCTCCATGATGCCGCCGATGACGGTGATTTTTCCGTCCGAAATCGCATCCACATCCACTTCAACCGCATCTTCCATAAACTTGTCTATCAGCACCGGATGCTCCGGCGAAGCAAGAATCGCCAGTTTGGTAAAATTTTCAAGTTCTTCGGGATGCCAGACAATCTTCATTGCTCTGCCGCCCAGCACGTAGGACGGACGCACAATCACGGGATAGCCGATACGTTCCGCTACTGTAGCCGCTTCCGCCACGGTCATGGCTGTGTCGTTTTCCGGCTGAACAAGCCCCAGTTTTTTCAGCATTGTCTGAAAATGTTTCCGGTCTTCCGCACGGTCAATGCTTTCCGGCTGCGTGCCGAGAATCGGGACGCCTGCTTCATACAACGGACCCGCAAGATTTAAAGGCGTCTGTCCCCCGAACTGCACAATAACGCCCATGGGCTTTTCCGTTTCCACGATATGCAGCACATCTTCACGGGTAAGCGGCTCGAAATACAGCTTATCCGATGTGTCATAATCCGTGCTGACGGTTTCGGGATTGCTGTTGACCATGATGCTTTCAATGCCGAGTTCCCTAAGCGCAAACGAGGCGTGAACACAGCAGTAGTCAAACTCGATGCCCTGTCCGATGCGATTGGGACCCCCGCCGAGGATCATGACTTTTTTGCGGTCTGAAACACGGGCTTCGGTTTCCATTTCATAAGTGGAATAATAATAAGGCGTTGCTGCTTTAAATTCCGCAGCGCAGGTATCCACCAATTTGTAAACCGGACGAATGCCGAGCGATTTCCGATATTGCTCAATTTCCTTTTCTGTAGAACCCGTCAACTGAGCCAACTGAATATCTGAAAATCCCCAAACCTTTGACTCTTTGAGCAGGTCAGAGGTCAGAGGTTCGAGGTTCGAGGCTTCCCCTGACCCCTGACCCCTGACCCCTGACCCCCTTTTAACTTCTCCTTCCAATTCAATAATCTGCCTAAGCTGATAAATAAACCAGGGGTCAATCCGCGTCAGTTCATATATTTCCTCAACAGACATTCCGCTTAACAACGCATAACGCAGGTAGAAAATGCGCTGGGAATTGGGAATCGCCAATTTCTGACGGATTTCGGTCACAGAAGGCGAAATATCTTTTCCGTCCGCGCCGAATCCGTATCTGCCGATTTCAAGCGAGCGCAGCCCTTTTTGAAACGCTTCTTTAAAAGTTCTGCCGATAGCCATCGTTTCGCCCACAGACTTCATGGAAGTCGTCAGCACATCCGGCGTTTCGGGAAATTTTTCAAATGTCCACCGGGGAATTTTGACCACGCAGTAGTCAAGCGTGGGTTCAAAGGAAGCCATAGTCTCGCCGGTGATGTCATTGGGGATTTCATCCAGCGTGTAGCCCACGGCTAATTTTGCCGCAATCTTGGCAATGGGATAGCCTGTGGCTTTGGACGCGAGCGCGGAGCTGCGCGATACCCTCGGATTCATCTCCACCACAATCATCTCGCCGGTTTTCGGGTGAATCGCAAACTGCACATTGGAGCCGCCGGTATCCACGCCGATTTCCCGCATGATGGCAATCGCGCCGTTCCGCATCACCTGATATTCTTTGTCAGTGAGGGTCTGCGCGGGCGCGACCGTGATGCTGTCTCCGGTATGAACGCCCATCGGATCCATGTTCTCAATGGAGCAGATGATGCACACATTGTCATTTTTGTCCCGCATGACTTCTAATTCGTATTCTTTCCAGCCCAGCACGGATTCTTCCAGCATGACCTGTGTGATAAGGCTTGCATCAAGTCCTGATTTTGCAAGCACTTCCAATTCTTCGGGATTGTAGGCAACGCCGCCGCCGGTTCCCCCAAGCGTAAAACTGGGGCGCACGATGATGGGATAGCCGATGTCTCCGGCAATGGCAAAAGCCTGCGGCATATCGGTTGCGATGCCGCTTTTGGGAA
>JAIFKL010000029.1 GCA_020049595.1 Desulfobacteraceae bacterium | reverse complement strand
TGCAATGCCGATGATTGCAATAACCATAAGAAAAATCGGCAAAAAGCATTTTTGTTTCATATCTTTTTTCCTTTTTTGAATTATAGAGGCAGCCATGCAGGGCGGACAAAGCGCAGCGTGTCCGCCGTTTCATATGTAAAACGCCCAAGCTGAAAATAGGTATCTGTTTTCAGCCGGGGCCGTTCTACAGCACAGTAAAACGGGTTTGAAACCCGTTCTACAGTTCTACAGTCCGCCAGCAGTGTTTCATGTTTTTACTTCAGATTTCCTGATTCTGTCAACAATGTTCGGAAATTGAGCCATAAGCTTTTCCATGCGCTCAATATCGTAGCGCCGGGACGACTCGCAGAGGGACCGGCTGTAGCGGAGGAGAAAATCACTCTGATATTCTTCGGCAAGCTGTTTTAACATGACTGAAAGTTCTTCCACATCGTCAATGAAAAACACCTCTTTGTTTTTTTCCCACCGCGGCATGATTTCGGCATCTATTCGGCAGAGCAGTTCGGGCAGACGGGCTTGTGTTTCTTCCGAAAGGATTTCCGATGTCTCATCAGTCTCGGATTCTGCGGATACGGCGAAAACATCGGGAAACATCTCTGACAGTACAGACTCAAATATCTCAAATTCCTCTTCCAATTTTTCCGATAAAGGAGCAAGATCGCTTCTGCCTTGTTTTACGGCAAGTTCCAGCGACTCTGCCGCGGCTCTCAGTCTGTGCGCCGAGGCATTGCCGGCCACGCCTTTGATCGTATGGGCGCACAGCCGTATTTTTACCGCATCTTTTTCATTCAGAGCGACTTTCAGTTTCCGAATTTCATTTAAAATATGCCGGGGAAGGTCTGAGAAAAAATTTTTCAGAAATGACTCATTTCCGCGTGTCCGTTTCAGAAAATCCTGAAGGTCAAAAACGGTTCGGCTCCGCTCACCGGCCAGGTTGCAGGTTGCAGGTTGCGGGTCGTCCTGTCTCCTGCTCTCTGTCACCTGCAACTGTCTGACAATGACGGATAAAAGTTCCTCCGGGTCAATCGGTTTTGAGATAAAGTCATTCATGCCCGCGTCAAAACATTTTTTACGGTCTTGTGCTGTGGCGTTTGCGGTCATTGCCACAATCGGCGTATTCGGATTCAGCACACCCGAAGCCGGATCACGGATGATACGGGCAGCTTCAAGCCCGTCAAGTTCCGGCATCTGTATATCCATCAGCACCAGATCATAGCGGGTCTTTCGGAGCGCATCCACGGCTTCTCTGCCGTTATCGGCAATATCTGCCGAAAATCCGAATTTATTCAGCACTGCCATCGCAACTTTCTGATTGGGAATGTTGTCTTCCGCAAGGAGAAGGCGGCAGGTAGTGAGAAGTGAGAAGTGAGAAGTGAGAAATTCTGTTTCCGATCCTCTCACCTCTGACCTCTGACCCCTTACCTCTGACCTCTGACCTCTGACCTGCGAAGCCGCCCCTTTTTCAAAAATCGCTGTAAACCGGAAAATTGAGCCTTTCCCTTCATAGCTTTCGACGCCGACGGTTCCGCCCATCAGTTCCGCCAACTGTTTGGAAATTGCCAGCCCCAGCCCTGTGCCGCCGTATTTGCGGCTCATCGAGGCATCTGCCTGTGTAAAAGCTTTGAACAGCCGGTTTTTATGCGCTTGGGGAATCCCGATACCGGTGTCGGTGACTTCAAAGGTCAGGGGTACGGGGTTGCAGGTTGCAGGTTGCAGGGCGCAGGTTACAGGTTGCGGATCGGACTCCTCCCTGTTCCCTGCAACCTGCACCCGGATCCCAATCTCCCCGTTGTGAGTAAATTTCACCGCATTGTTGAGAAAATTGAGCAGAATCTGCCGCAGCCGCACGGGATCGCCTTTGAGATACGGATACACATCCGGATCAATGCTGTGCGTCAGCCGGAGTCCTTTTTCCCCGGCTTTGGGCCCCAGTATTTTTACCACAGACTCAACAATATCCGCCAGATTGAAGTCTGTAACTTCCAGTTCTAATTTCCCGGCTTCGATTTTGGAGAAATCGAGAATGTCATTAACCAGAGAAAGCAGCATTTCGGAAGAAATCAGGGTCGTCTCCGCATAATCCCTCTGTTTCTCATCCAAATCCGTATCTAACAGGAGCCGGCTCATGTTGATGGCGGCATTCATGGGCGTGCGGATTTCATGAGACATATTTGCCAGAAATTCGCTTTTTGCCTTACTGGCAGCTTCGGCTCCTTCTTTTGCCTTGCGAAACTCAATATTCTGCGCTTCCAACTGTTGCCGGGCTTCTCTCAGCGCGAGATGGGTGCGGATACGCGCCAGCACTTCCGGCGCCTCTATCGGTTTGGAGATGTAGTCAATACCGCCGGCTTCGAAAGCTCTGACTTTATCAAAAATTTCATTCAGCGCGCTGATAAAAATCACCGGAATATCACGGGTGCGATCATCTCTTTTCAACTGTTCGCAGACGTCGAACCCGGAAATATCGGGCATCATAATATCCAGCAGGATCATGTCAGGGTGCTGGGTCCGTGCGGCGTCCAAAGATGTCATGCCGTTCATCACGGGCAATACCCGATAGCCAGCTTTCAGCAATATGTCTGTCAGCAGCCGCAGATTGGCTCTGGTGTCGTCTGCGACCAGAATCGTCCTGATGATGTCCGGGGTTCGGGCAGCTTTGTCGGATTCACTCATTTTTTCTGATGATTCCTTATTCGGTAGGATGAGGGTTATTTTTTTGTAGTTATGAAAAGGCGGACATGTAGGGCGGACAAAGCGAAGCGTGTCCGCCGATGTTATATGTAAAAAGCCCAAGCTGAAAATAGGTATCTATTTTCAGCCGGGGCCGTTCTACAGCCATGCGGACACGAAACGGCGGACACTACTGTAGAACTACTGTAGAACGGGTTTGAAACCCGTTCTACAGCCATGCGGACACGCTGCGCTTTGTCCGCCCTACGGACTGATGATCCTTATTCGGTCGGATGAGGGTTATTTTTTTTGTGATTCGCAAGCGGTGGGCAGCAAGCTGCCCACCCTACAAATTATAAAATTACCTGCGGAGCGCTGCCAAAATCCGCTCATATTCAAAATTCTGTGCCATACGCTCCAACTGTGACGCAACCGAAGGATGCTCTGCCCGCATCGCTTCAATGACATGCAGCATCGCGGCAATATCAAAGCGTTCCGTTGCCAGCTCAAGACCGTTGCGCAACTCCGGCGGAACTTCGGCTATGGCTGAAACCGGCAGCTCGGATTCGGCAGCGGATTCACAGTCCGAGGGATACGGGGCGCTCTCTTCATAGACAAATTTCAGGCCCAGATGACGTTCCAGCATTCCGAAGAACTCGGCAGAGCGGAAGGGTTTGGGCAGAAAATCATCGGCACCGGCTGCTATTGCTATCTGACGGTCATCCTCAGCCACGCTCGCGCTGAGGATAATGATTTTGGTCTGTATCTCGGCTCCGCTCGATAACCCGGCTCCGCTCGATAACCTTCCCTGCTTTGCTCTGATCTCTGCGGTGACAGCAAAACCGTCCGAGCCGGGCATCCGGGCATCCATCCAGATAAGATGCGGCTGCCATTCGGACCAGAGCGCAAGGGCGGACATGCCGTCAGATGCTTCGCGCAGTTCAAAATTGAAGGGCGAAAGCAGAACAGACAGCAGCTTGCGGTTGTCGGGTTTGTCGTCAACGATGAGCAGACGGTAATGCGGCTGTCCTGCTTCGAGCGCTATGGGGCGACATGCCGGAACCGGCCGGCTGAGTTCGGCATCGCTTACGATTTCCGCCGGCACTTCGACAGTGAAGACGCTGCCGGTGCCGACAGTGCTGCTGAGGCGTACATAGCCGCCCAGCAGTTGGGCGAATTTGCGGCTGATGGCAAGCCCCAGGCCGCTGCCTTCTGTCATCTGCCGGCCCGCGGCGGTCTGGGCAAAAGGCTGAAACAGATTCGCCCGTTCTTCCGCTGCAATGCCGGGTCCCGTGTCCGCCACTTCAAAAAACAGATTGGTAAGCGATTCGCCTTTATGCACAACACTGCTCACCCGCAGGGTAACGGTTCCGGTATCTGTGAATTTGACGGCATTGCCGACAAGATTGATGAGGATTTGCCGCAATTTTGCGGGATCCGTGCGGAGATAATGCGGCGTGTCCTTATGTAAGTCAATTGTCAGCGTCAGACCTTTCTGTCGGGCGCGGAGCCTGAAAAGTTCCCTGATTTCGTCTAAAAGATCGGAAAGATCAAAGGGAGCAGCATTCAATGTGACTCTGCCCGCTTCGATTTTGGACATATCCAGCACGCTGTTGATGAGTTCCAGCAGATGTTGGGAATTTCGGAAAATAATGTCAAGATATTCGCGGTAAGCCGGGGCAAGTTCGGCGTCGGCGCGGATAAATTCGGAAAAACCGACAATGGCATTCAGCGGGGTCCTGAGTTCATGACTCATATTTGCCAGAAACAGACTTTT
The DNA here is from genome assembly GCA_020049595.1 of Desulfobacteraceae bacterium. Taxonomy (GTDB): domain Bacteria; phylum Desulfobacterota; class Desulfobacteria; order Desulfobacterales; family JAIFKL01; genus JAIFKL01. Next base: position 745 of record JAIFKL010000029.1, on the reverse strand, counting down.
TGCCTGATTTGCCTTTTCAGCATTTTTCCGGGCAGTCTCGGCGAGTTCTTTTGCCTGTTTCAGTTCGATTGTCTGCTGCTGCAACTGTTTTTTGTGCGCCTGCAACTGCAAATGTGTCTGAACCCGCGCCAGAACTTCCTGTTCCTGAAGCGGCTTGGTCAGATAATCAACACCCCCTGCTGCAAAGCCTTTCACTTTGTCCTCCACGCTTTGCAGGGCAGTGATGAAAATGACCGGAATCTCTTTCAGGCTATGATCCGATTTCAATTGGCGGCAGGTCTCAAATCCGTCCATCTCCGGCATCAGCACATCGAGCAGAATCAGGTCAGGATTTCCCCGTCCGGCTTTGGCAATACCGTCACGTCCGTTGCGTGCAATCATAATCTGAAAACCGCCGTCTTTGAGATAGCCGGATAAAACGCCCAGATTGGCGGCATTGTCATCAATAATCAAAATGGTCTGTTTGTCAGATGTCATCATGTTTTTTTCTCCATTGAGAATTGAAAATTGAGAATTGAGAATTGAGATTCTTCACTTCGTTCAGAATGACAACTTAATTGAGAATTGAGAATTGAGAATTGAGATTCTTCACTTCGTTCAGAATGACAGGGCTTCGGTTAAGAATGACAATTCATTTCTCAATTCTCATTTCTCAATTCTCAATTCTCATTTCTCAATTCTCATTTCTCAATTCTCATTTCTCAATTCTCATTTCTCAATTCTCATTTCTCATTTCTCATTTCTC
>JAIFKL010000284.1 GCA_020049595.1 Desulfobacteraceae bacterium | reverse complement strand
CGGACAGCCTCCGCCCATTTCCGGTTTGCCGAAAGGGACCAGTCCGTGTCCGGCTCATTGTGAAATTCGCCTTCGTAATAAGTCCCCATTTTTTCAGGAAATTTTTCCTGCATCCGGTTTTGAATCCGGTGGGGCGCTGTCTGCGGCTCATATTTGTGTTCACAGGACTCAATGAACTGCTTTTTCAGAAATTCCCATTCTTTGGAGCCGACTTTCAACTGAGGCGAATATCGGAGAAAATTTTCTTCCGCGGTGTTCTCGTCCAGGCGGCGGATGAGATAAGCAATCGCGCTGATAAATTGCTCTTTTGTGGCAACCGGCGCGTAAATCACGACTTCCTGAGATGTCTCCTGAATGGCTCGGCGCACATGATCCGCCATGCCTTCCAGCATTTCAAAACTCATGTATTTCAAGACATTGTAATTCTTGGCAACCGAATAGGCATAAGCCAATTCAAAGAGATTGTGCGAAGCAATGCCCAAGTGAACTGCTTCGACATTTTCCGGCTTCATGCCGAAATCCACCATGCGCTTGTAAGTGGCATCCACATCCGGCTTGTTGTCGTAAGGCGCAAGAGACCAGTGGTTGAGCGCGGATTCCACCCGTTCCATTTCCATATTCGCACCTTTCACGATGCGGATTTTAATGGGCGCGCCGCCGTCTGCCACGCGTTTTTTTGCCCAGAAGGTGAGTTCTTTCTGAATGGGATAGGAGTCCGGCAGATATGCCTGCAAGACAATGCCCGCGGAGTAATGCTTGAACTCCGGCTGTTCCAGCGTGCGGACAAATGCCTCTCTCGTGATTTCCAAATCCCGGTATTCCTCCATGTCCAAATTCACGAATTTCGGCACACGGGTCCCGTCTTCACGGGTGTGGAAATTCTCTGCGGCAGCCCCGTAAAGAAGCGACAGACGGTCTTTCAGAACGCTCACCGTATGCTCGAAAGCCAAGGAGAGAATCTGTGAATAGATAGTGGAAATTTTTACCGAAATATACTCAATTTCAGGGTCTTTCAGGTCTTCGAGGTAGGTATGAAGACGAAACAGGGCTTCTTCTTCTCCGAGAACGGCTTCTCCGAGATGGTTGATGTTCATTCGCACGCCTTCGCTTTTCCGTTTCTGCAAATGCGCGTAAAAGACTTCTTTTTCTCCCGGAATGACCGAGCGGCTGCTGTCTTCCCGCATTTTATCCACCACTTTGGGAACAGCAGTATGCGGAAAATGTCTCCCGATGCCGAGAAAAAGCCGCATGAGGATTTTCTCGCCGGCAGTGAAAAACTCGGGGACGCCGTATTCTTTCATCACATAGTTGATCTGATCCGCGACACGGCTGTCGTTATGGGAGCGAAAACTCTGGTCAATCATTTTCGTCATCACCACTTTGTCTGTCGGGTTGGTCAGCAGCCGCTTCATCTGACTTTGAATGGTTTTTTCTTCATTTGTCAGAAGCTTGTTGGCGCGTTCCTGCCATGCCTCTGCCAGCGTCACAGATTCCTGTATGATTTTTTCGATAGGTTGCGGATACATAATGGTCGCCCTCCTACAATGATGTCATCCGTAAACGGATTTTTGTTTGCAGTCGTCAATCCTCATTTGCCATTCGCTCGTTTCCACGCTCCCCGCAGGAATATATTTTCGCGTGTAGAACGGGTTTTAAACCCGTTTCACTTTGCTAAACCATTTTATAAAATTAGGCATTTTAGCACTCCGGTTTTAAACCGCTTAGGGTCTGACGGGAGGTGTAAAACGAGTTAAAAACTCGTTCTACGCGGAAATGCACGCGTTCGCCCCGGCTAAGTAAAGCGGGTTTTTAACCCGCTTAGGGTCTGACTGGAGGTGTAAAACGAGTTAAAAACTCGTTCTACGCGGAGCGTGGGAGCTGGAAAATTAAAACGATTCGGAAATCAGTTCCCCCACAAAACTTCCCACAATCACTTTGCTTTCGATTCTGAGCGGAATCCGCCGTTTGTCTGCCGAAACCCACAGGCGGATTTTTGCATTTTTGCTTTTCTCAAACACGCCGCCGATGTCTTTCAACTCCGGCTCCAAAAGCCAACTGTCATAAGTTTTTTCGCCTATTTTTATCTTCTCTCTTCTCACCACCGTTGCCCTGCCGGTGACACATTTTTTGCCATCCGTGACCGCTCTTTCAATCACCATATTTTCCTTCATCTCAAAAAAGCGTGAGTAATAAAACACAGACAAAGGATCAAACGCCCCCGCCTTGAGAGAAAGCGGCTCTCTTTTTTTGCCGAAATTGGAATACTGCACGGTGTCTTTTTTCCAGTCGAACTCAACAATTTCATCTCTGTGCGTGCTTCCTTCCAACTGTTTCTTTTTATACAGCACCGAATGCGTCATGTTGACATCGGTATATGCGTCAATCCGGTCACGGATTTTGTAAAACACATCTATAAACGGCGTACTTTGGGCAGTCATCACGAAATGATAGGCTGAAACGCCGCCGATTGTTTCAACAGGAAGCACTTCGAGCGTGGCTTCTCCGGCTTTTATCACCGTCCATTTCAACTCAAATTTCAGCTTTTCTCCGGGCTGAAAAGGCGGTTCCGCAACATTTCGGTCTTGGGCAAATCCCGCAGCCGTAAAGATAAAAAATGCGGCAAATGTAAAAAATGGTTTCATTTTCATTATGTTTTTTTACCTTAAAATAAAATATCCTGCAAGAAAAAAGCACAGGCTTTTGTGTTTTCGCTTTTCTGTTGACGAAATATAAGGATACCGATATAAATCAAACTTTATCGGAAAGAAATAAGGTTCTCGCAAAGGCGCAAAGTCCGCAGAGAAATAAATCAGCCTGCATTTCTTTGCGCCCTTGGCGAGAGAAAAAAAGAGACTTTGTTTCTCGCAAAGGCGCAGAGATCGCAAAGAAAAAAAATTATAAAAAATCAGCCTGCATTTCTTTGCGCCCTTTGCGTCTTTGCGAGAAACAAAAAAGTGTCTTTTACAAAAATTCAAAAATCGAAATTTTAGGCTTTACATAAAAATGAAATTGTGTTACAGCTTTCCTCTTTTAAACACAGCGATAACGAACTTGTAAGGATTTTGACCATGAAACAAGAAGATATTGAATATTTCAAAAAGCTTTTGTTAGACCAATTAGAAGAACTTCTCAGCCATGCAGATGATACGGTTTCCGGCATGACCGCGCATAAAGAGAGCTTCCCGGATCCGACAGACCGTGCTTCGCTGGAGGCAGATCGAAATTTTATGCTCCGTATCAGAGACAGAGAGCATAAACTCATCAAAAAAATTAAAAAAACGCTTGAGCATGTCGAAGACGGCACTTTCGGGATTTGCGAGCGATGCGGAGAAGATATCAGCATTGAGCGGCTGAAAGCAAGGCCCGTGACAACGCTCTGCATTGAATGCAAAACCAGAGAAGAGGCTTTGGAAAAATCGCTGGGCTTGTGATACACGCGTGAACATAGACCTTCATATTCATTCCACTGCTTCGGACGGAACCGTGTCGCCGACGGAAATTCTCCGTATTGCCCGAAATCTCAGTCTGGGCGCTATTGCCATTACAGACCATGACACGCTTGCGGGTTCAAAAGAGGCGCTGGCATCCGGAATACCGGAGCCGCTTCATTTTTTAACCGGCATTGAAATCAGCGCAAATGCGCCCGGCGATTATCCCTGTTCCGGAAGTTTTCACATACTGGGTTACGGAATGCGCTTGGATCATTCGCTGATGAACCAGACGCTTGATCTGCTTCAGGATGCCCGGAAAAATCGCAATCCCGGTATTGTTGAGCGTCTGAACCGTATAGGCATGGATATTTCCTTAGCGGAATTGGCGGAAAACTTTGGCGAAAGCCAGATTGGCAGACCCCATATTGCCCGTCTTATGATGAAAAAAGGCTTTGTTTCCTCCATTGACGAGGCTTTTGACCTGTATCTCGGCAAAGGCAAACCCGCATATATCGAGAAATATCGGATAGAATGCGACCGGGCAATCGCCCTGATTCTGGAAGCCGGCGGTGTTCCCGTGCTTGCCCACCCTGCGCTGCTGAAACCCCTCAGCAAGTCCCCTTTTGAAGACCTCATCCGCATTTTAAAAGACATGGGAATCCGGGGCATCGAAGTGTATTATCCCGAACATTCTCCGAATCAGACATATTTTTATGCTGACATTGCACAACGCTATGATCTCTTAATGACCGGCGGCACGGATTTTCACGGTTCTATGAAGCCTGATATTCAGATGGGAAATGGAAAGGGAGATTTTTCAGTATGTTATTCATTATATGAGAAATTGGCGGCAATCATCGGACAGTGAAGCTTTCAAAACTTGTCAAATCTGCGAATGAGAACTGCCGATCATATCCGTTTCATATCAGCTTCACACCCGCCATCGCTGCCAATTCCTCAAGAATATGGTTGAGATGTGATCCTTCTGCTTTCATGTCTTCAGATATTGCATATAAATTCTCACTGGTTGCCGAATGATGCTGAACCGTTTTATCCATTTCTGTCACGGTCTTGTTAATCTGAGATATGCCCTGCGCCTGTTCGCCCGAGCTGGAGGAGACTTCTCCGATCCGCTTTCTGATGCTGGCAGAATCTTTCGCCATTTTCGCAAAAATCTCGCTGACACTCAGAACAAGGTCTCCGCCTTCCCGGAGCCTGACAATCGTATTTTCAATCAGCGATGCGGTCTGCTTTGCGGCGTCAGCGGAGCGGGTTGCAAGATTCCGCACCTCATCCGCTACCACGGCAAAGCCTGCGCCTGCTTTTCCGGCATGTGCCGCTTCAATTGCCGCATTTAACGCCAAAAGATTGGTCTGAAAGGATATGTCATTAATTGTTTTGACAATTTTCCGGGTCTGCTCGCCTGCCTGAGTCATTTCGGACATAGCCTGCGTCAGTCGGCTGACAGTCTCGGTCACATCTTCAATTTCGTTGGCTGAATTTTTTACAATCTGATCCGTATATTTCGCATTTTCAGCGTTTTTATTCGTCATGGCGTCTATTTCTTCAAGAGATGAGGAAGTCTGCTCCAGCGCGGCAGACTGTTCAGCCATATTTTCCGCAAGTTCTCTGCTTTTTGATGAGACCTGCTCCGAGACATCGGATATTTGCCCGGAAGCGGTCTGAAGCCCGGCAATCATCTGTTTCAATGACTTTACAATCTTCCATCCCTGAATAAGAGAAATGAATACCACCGTCAGCACAATCAGAACAAGAAACAGAG
>JAIFKL010000377.1 GCA_020049595.1 Desulfobacteraceae bacterium | reverse complement strand
TTTTTGCGGTCATCGCTATTTCCTGCTTATTTTCAAAGAAACGCCTTCGGCTTCGCTCAGACACCCGCCCCTCACCCCGGGGCCCTCTCCCTGAAGGGAGAGGGAGAACCGCAGCCACCCTCTCCCCTCCGGGGAGAGGGCAGGGTGAGGGGCCGCCGTCTCCCCCCTACTCAATTTCAGCAAACCGTCCCTTTTTCACCTCAAGCAGATAGAGTTTTTTATGCGCCTCGCCGGTATTGTCAAAAAAAGTCGGACCCGTCACGCCCTCAAAATCCCGAAGCCGCATCAGTTCGTCTCTCAACTGCTTTTTGGATTGAATATCGGAGCGCATCATCAGCCGGAACAGCATCGCTGCGGTGTCGAATGCAATCGCTTCTATAAAACCGGGAGGTTCGCCGCCGAAGGACTGACCGAAATCCCGGACAAAATCCTGCACAGCTCCCCGTCTGCTGTCTGCAAAGAAAATATCCGGAAAAACAGCCCCCTGTATAAATTTTCCCGAGGTCTGAATCAGCTTTTGGGAATGCCACAGATTTGTGCCCAGAAGACGCACATTGACAATATCGTAAAAAGCTAATTGGGGCAGGATAAGTCCTACTTTTTCCGGACCGTCCGGGATAAAAAGCCCGTCAAAGCCCCTGCCGAGTTTTCGGATCGCAGAACTGAAATCCGTCTGTTTGGGCTGATAGGACTCGGCACCGGCAACTTTGCCGCCCTGTGCATTCACCTCATCCCAGAACGCCTTCATATATGTCTCACCGTATTTTTCAGCCGGGTAAAGCACGGCAAAAGTTTTCAGCCCCAGTGATTTCACAGAATATGAAACTAAAGATTCCGCCTGCATTTTGGGCGTGAGGAAATTTCGGAAAACATAATCTCCGATCTGCGTGATACCTTCTTTCTGACTCAGCGTGATGATGGGAATCTCTCTGCGCTGGGCTTCGGGCGCGGCAGAATCGGCAGTAGCGATAGGACCGATAATCGCAAAAACGCCTTCCTCAGCCAGTTCCTTTACGGCATTAAGGCTTGTGTCCGGGTCCGATGCCGTATCTTTTCTGACAATATTGAGCGGCGGATAGCCCTCGGCAGAACCGAACTGCTCCAAAGCCAGTTGAATGCCTTTCCATGCTTTGTTGCCGTAAATCGCGTAAGAACCCGTAAAGGGCAGCAGACAGCCGACGGTCCGGCGGTCTGCTTTCGGAATGCCGCCGTATTCGGCAAGCAGTTGTCTTGCCTCCGGCACATAAGCATGTTCCGGAAACTGAGAGATATATGTTGAAAGCAGGGTCTGCGCGTCTTCATATTTTCCCTCATCCGCATATATACGCGCCAGCCGATACATCAGCCATGCTTTGGTCGGTCCCTCTTCTTTTTCCAGAAGATTTGCAATATCCTCCTGATTCAGCTTTTCCACCGCGGGCTTGAGTTTTGCCAGTATCTGCGCTTTTTCTCCGGCGTCCGCGTCTTTGAGGGCTTTGTTGTAAAAATGCACGGCATTTATAGCGGAGCCCGTTGCGATATAGGCGTCTCCCAGCAGCGCATACAATCTGCGGATATGCGTCACAGAGGAAATTTTTCTGCCCACGGTGTCTGCAAAAGAAATGACCAGCAGATATTGTCCTTCCCTGTAAAAAGAAGCCAGCATTTCAACACAGGCTTGGGAGACAACAGAACAGTCCGGATATTTTTCCAGTATATGCTGCCAGACATTGCGGGCGGTTTTGTGATCTCCGAGCGCGGTATAAATTTCTCCTTCCCGCATCAGTGCTTCGGGCGCAGACCGTCCTCGGGGAAATTTGCTGAGATATTCGTCATAAAGATTCAGCGCATCTTTATAGGATTTCAGACGAAAGCTGGTTTCGGCATTTGCAAACAGTTCCGATTCCGTATCAATTTTCATTTCCCCGGGGACCGGTGAAATCGTCGCCTGAGCATTCCTCCTGTCAGAGCCGAGGGTCTCTTTTTTCGCGCCGGCCTTGAGCGGCGTGCATGACGGATACAGGAAAAAAGCAGCCGCAACGATTGTAACCGCGAAAGCACGAAAGAAATGAAAGGCACGAAAGAGATGAAGAAACCAAGTTTTTTGAAAATACTCCGTCTCTTCCGTGCTGATTTTTCCTGCTTTCGCTGTTATCTTTTCTGTAAAACTTCGGATCATGTCTTTACCATTCCAATTCGCTGTAGAACGGGTTTGTCTGTTTTTAGCCGGGCCGTTTTACTGTAAAACAGCTGTAGAACGGGTTTCATCTAAGCCGGGCCGTTTTACTGTAAAACAGCTGTAGAACGGGTTTCATCTATTTTAAGCCGGGCCGTTTTACTGTAAAACAGCTGTAGAACGGGTTTGAAACCCGTTTTACTGAAACGGGTTTGAAACCCGTTTTACATATATAACATTCGGCGGACACGCTGCGCTTTGTCCGCCCTACCATTCCAATTCATTAGGTTTTCCGGCTTTTTTTCTTTCCTCAAGCCACCGTTCATAATCCGGAGCCGCTTCTTCGCCGGGCATTTTGCTTGTGATTTCAAAGTAGTTCTGTTTGAATTTATCCTTGATCACTTCGCTTTCGGGTCTGCATTTTACCGCATAAACCGTCTGAATACACTGATGATCGAACTTGCGCCACTGCTGGCGGTCTTTGAGCAGGGTAAATTCATGTTCTTCCAATGCAGCGATCACCGCTTTTGTCTCAAAGCTCTTTGCCCGCTCCACGGCGCTTTTGTATTCATATAAAATGGTGTATGCCGAAGCAGAGGAAGTTGTCGGATAACAATTATATGCGGCAGCATATTTTTCCACAAATTCTTTGCCTTTTTTAAAATCATAATTATAAGGAACATTCCAGCACCAGGGCAGCGCGCCGACCACACCTTCCATGACTTTGGGGCCCGCAGCAGCAGCCATGCTCAGGGTCAGATTCGGCACCACAAAGGATATATTTTTTTTCATGCCCATTTCCGTTGCCAGCGTCAATGCCCCTGACATGTCTTTTCCGAACAGAATCAGCACAATCACATCGGGTTTTGCATCGGCTGCTTTTGACAAAGCCGCTTTGAAATCTTCGTCTGTTGCCCCGGGAAAAGGCGTCAGCGTTCTTTTGTGTCTTTTTCTGTCCAATGTCAGGCTGAAGGTTCGGATAGATTCCTCGGTGGTCCATCCCCAGGTATAATCAGCGACAATGTAAAAATATTTTGCGCCGGAATGGTGCGCCCTGAGATAATCGGATAAGACTTTTGCGCCCATCCATGCGTTGTAGCATTCCCTGAACATATACTTATGCCCTTCCTCACAGGTGGTTTCATTGGAATAGGTCAGGGTTCCGAAGTAAATTCTGCCTCTTGATTTTGCGGCTTTTCCGCCGGCAATCGCCACCGCGCTGGATGAGCCGCCGAAGATCATCTGACAATTTTCTCTGTCAATGAGTTCTTCGACATTTTTTGCGGAGACTTCGGGTTTGGATTCCGAATCTCTGATAACCAGTTCGATTTTTTTCCCCATGATGCCGCCGGCAGTGTTGATTTCCTCCGTCGCCATTTTTGCGCCGTTGAGCTGTGCGATTCCTTCAAAGGAATAGGGTCCTGTCTTGGGATAATTGAAACCGATTTTCACCGTATTCTGTGCAAAGCCGACCGTGCAGAGCGACAATGCCAGAATGGATGAAAGCAAAACTCTTTTCACTGTTTTCATTTTTGCTGTCCCCTTTTAATTGAGAAGTGAGAAGTGAGAAATAATTTCTCACTTCTCACTTCTCACTTCTCAGTTTCTTTCTTTTCTTCCAGTTTGAAAACCGCAACCGATTCATTCAACTGGTCGGAAATCTGCGCCAGATTTCTCATGGAAATAGCTGTCTGACGGCTTGCAGCCGACGTCTGCGAACTGATTTCGCCGACATCTTCCATGGTTTTGGCGATATGTTCCGATGCGGTTGCCTGCTGTTTCGATGCCATGGAAATCGCCTGAATCAGCTCTCCCAACTGAACCGTGACGGTTTCAATTTCCTGAAGTTTGCCGAAAGCGTTATCGGCAAGGTTTGAGCCTTCCACCACCCGCTGAATGCTTTCCTCCATACTGGTGCCGGCTTCCGCAATTTCGCCCTGAATATTTTTAATCAGGGTGTCAATCTGTTTTGTGGCGTTTGTGGACCGTTCGGCCAGACGCTGAACTTCCTCGGCAACCACCGCAAATCCCCGCCCCGCGTCCCCTGCCATTGCCGCCTGAATCGAGGCGTTGAGCGCCAGAATGGAAGTTCTGTCCGCAATATCGTTAATCAGCTGAACAATATTGCCGACCTCCTGGGAACTTTCGCCCAGACGCTTGATGGCGCGTGCGGTTTCCTGAACATGCTCCCGGATACCCAGCATTGCGGCATTGGTATCGCGTACCGTGCCGGCACCCTGTTTGGCGTGCCGGGTCGAATCTTCTGAAACCTGCGTGCAGCGCGCCGCATTTTCCGCAACCTGCTGAATGGAAATTGCCATTTCATTAATAGCGGCAATGGCGTCTGCCACCTGCACTGCCTGCGTTTCACTGGTTTCCGCCAACTGCTCGGTCGCATCGCTGACATCCTGAGACACCGCGCTGACCTGAAGGGTTGCATCTTTCACGTTGCGCACGACCCGCCCGATCTGTTCTGCCATATCGTTGAAAGAATCGGCAATCGCGCCGGTAAAATCTTCTGTGACTTCAGCCCGCTTGGTCAGATCGCCCTGAGCCAGTTCGCTGATTTCGGTCAGAAGTTTCATAACGGAGTTCTGCATGGTGTCCCGCTCTTCGCTGCTCTGGATCAGCGAAAGGGTGTTGTCGAGCATGGCATTGAGCGAAAAAGCCATGGTACCGAGTTCGTCATCGCTCACCACCGGGGTTCTGGCGGCAAAGTTGCCGATGCCGATTTCGCCGAAAAGGTCTGTGATGTGTTTCAACTGTTCGGTCAGACCTCCGGCAAGCCGCAGCGCGACAAAAATGACCAGCGCCGCTGCCAGCAGCACGGTAATGATGCTGTATAAAGCCATTTTGTAAACAGGGCCGCTGACTTCCGCATCAGCAATGTCTGCAATCAGCGCCCAGCGGATGCCTTTAGGATTTCCGGGACCCGCTCTGACCACATTCAAGGGCGACCATGAACTCAGAACCTTGCGTCCCCGATAGTTTTTCGACAATATTTCCGTGCCGCTTTTTCCGTTCAGGGCTTCTCTTGAAGCCTCGGTGACGACTTTCATTTTTTCATTCAAAACTGTTGTTTTGACGCCGAGTTCTTTCAGAAACCGTGAATCGCTGCGCCAGAGGCTGTCTTGTCCCACCAGATAGGTTTCGCCGGTTTCGCCGAGGCCGGTGCGCTCCTGCATGATGCTGTTGATCTGCTCCAATGACAGTTTGGCTGCCACAATCAGTTCGACTTCATCTCTGCCGATGACAGGCTGGGCAAAAAAAGCCGCGGGCGCATGATCGCTGGGCGCGTATTTTTCAAAATCGGCCATGGCAAATGCTTTGTTTTTCACCACATCGGCTGCAAGCCGTCCCAGGTTGGAATTTTTATAAGGACCGGTCAGCATATTGGTCTGAAAATCTTTGCCTTTTTCCACGCTGTAGAAAAGATAGCCGTCCGGGTTGATCAGAACGATATCATAATAGCCGTATCCTTCTTTGTATTTTGTAAAAAAATCTTTTTCCTGACCCGGGTTTTTGGGAACAAAAGCCTCGGTGACATCCATTTCGGCTATCATTGCCCATTTGACGCCTGCCACATTCATCGGCATCCATGAGGAAAGCACATATTCCCCGCGATAGTCAATCACAACTCCCTGACCGCTTCTGCCTGCCAGGGCCTCGCCGACGCCTACGGTATCCACCGCAAACGCGGGATTCATCACGGTGCTTTCTTTGACATGCACGGAGTCGGACCGGAAAAGTCTGTCCGAGCCGACGAGATAGGTGCCGCCGGTTTGTCCCAAGCCTGTGCGTTCCTGCATGACGCCGTTGATCTGGTCTATGGAAACCTGAACCATCAGCACGCCGGTCTGTGTGGCTGACTTGAGCGGCGCGGAAATAAATGCGGCAGGAACGCCGCCGGCGGGTCCGTATTCGCCGAAATCCTGAAAACTGAGGGCTTTTGCGCCGTTTGTATATGCAGAAGCAGCAGGGCTGTCTTTGAGTTCGCCGGTTTTGAGGTTCTGTCCGAGATCGGATTCCTGGGCTGCGGTGTAGAGGATTTTGCCCTCGGAAGAGACCAGGAAAATGTCATAAAAGCCGTAATTTTCGGAAAAATTGACCAGAAAGGGTCCGTGGATCCGTTCTGCGGCTTTCCATTCGGGTCCCCCCACAGCCCCGCCGACTTTGGCAAAAGCTTCCAGCGCATCGCCCACGGCCGGAGACGCGGCAAGGATATTGATGTCATTGAGACGTTCTGCAAAGTAATTTTCAATCAGCTTTTTTTTCAGTTCCTGCACGGCGGCCAACTGGTTAAAGGCTTTTTCCCGGAGGGTTTTCACGGTTTCAACCAACACATCCATGTCAGCGATGCGGTTTTGGAAATAGTTTCTGATATTTGCAGATTTGATGCTCTGCACAGCAGCGAGATTGTCAAAAGCCTTTTTTTCCAAAGCATCCGATGCGCCTTTATAGGTGATCCATGCGAGCAGCACAAGGGGTATCAGCGCGAGTGCCATGAGTGAGACAAGCAATTTGTTGCGGATGCTTTCGGTAAGGGGCCGAAAAACTGCCGACCGCCGCAGCCGGTCGGCAAATCCGACAGCCCTGCTGAGAAGTCCCTGCTTTTTTTCCATATAAAACCTCCTTTAAGTGAGAATTGAGAATTGAGAATTGAGAAATAGGAAGTGTTCAATTCTCAATTCTCAATTCTCAATTATTATTACGCAATCACCAGCAGATAGCCTTCCGCCCATTCATAAACGCCCCTTACGCATTCTTTGCGAGGCACCCATGTAACCGCAGAAGGATCAGGCACAGAAGAAACAGGAACCGGCATCATTCGGATCTCGCCCCCGGTACGGATGATGATCCGCCCCGCCATGTTCCCCAGCGTCCGAAGGCTTATCAGACGGGCGGGACCGGGAGGCTCCGCTTCTTCAGGGTGCAGCCCCAGCCATTCCTCAAGCGAAATCACCGGCGCAACATGCCCCCGCCATTCGCTGATCCCTTCTATATGGGAACGCGAAAACGGAACCGGATAAACCCGCAGATCTGCGATGATATCTTCCACCTGACGCACGCTGAAAAGAAAAAAAACACGCTGTCCAGGCTGATTCTCCCCGTCAAAAAGCGAAAAAAAATAATTCGGAGATATGCGCGCCGGAAAAATAAGGACTTTGGGCTTCGCAATCATGCTCTTTTCCTTTTTCTCTTATCTCAGTTTCATAAAGGCGGGCTGCAACTGTAGAACGGGTTTGAAACCCGTTTTACATATAAACAGTGTAGAACGGGTTTGAAACCCGTTTTACATATAACTGCCGTTTTACATATAAACAGTGTAGAACGGGTTTGAAACCCGTTTTACATATAACTGCTGTAGAACGGGTTTGAAACCCGTTTTACATATAAACAGTGTAGAACGGGTTTGAAACCCGTTTTACATATAAACAGTGTAGAACGGGTTTGAAACCCGTTTTACATATAACTGCTGTAGAACGGGTTTGAAACCCGTTTTACATATAACATCGGCTGTAAAGACGCACAGCAGCGCGTCTCTACTGCATCTTTGTTATTTTTTCCTTCCAAATTTTTTCAACTATCCCAAGTTCACCGGATACGGTTTTTTCCAATATATGAGAAGAAATTCTCAGAATCATATCGGAAACTGTCTCCTGTTTTATTTTCCGGGGCGAAATGTTTTCCGATTTCTGCTCTCCCAGAACCGAGGCAGGCAGATCAAATTCCATATCAATTTCCGAGCCGATTGCCTCTATATGCAGTTCTATCGGGTCTTTTTCTCCCTGATTTTCTCCCTGATTTTCTCTGTGATGACAAAAACCGCCGGTTTCCGAGACGCAGTATTTCAAAATGCTTTCCGGGTTGACCGCAAGCATCAGCTCGCCCTCGTGTTTCACAACCTTGGGAAAACAGTCTAATGACCTGCCTTCGAAAATCGGAGACATCGGGACAATCGCCTCGTCTGTAACGGAAATCACCCGCTCAATCCGGTCAACTTTGAGCGCAAGCAGACGGTTTTCGGAAACCGCCGCCAATATGACCCGCCGGGAACCGGGACCGTCGCCGACGCCGATACTGCTGAAGAGTCCCTCATGAGCGTCTCTGCCCCTGTTTGCGAACAGGGCAGAAAGATCGCTTACGGGAACCCGGAAATTTGAATCCGGAATCCGGAATCCTAACCGATCCCTCCTGTCGCTGTCGTCATCCGCACCGGCTTGGGAATAGATGCCTCTGACAATCCCAAGGTCAATGCCATATACTCTTTCTCCTATTCGGAAAAGCAGATATTTATACATGATTGTACATGATTATACATGATTATACATGATTATACATGATTATACATGATTGTACATGATTGTACATGATTATACATGATTGTACATGATTGTACATGATTGTACACTCCGGAGTGTCAAAATGAAATTTTGACTATGGGCGACATGTAACATGTAACATGTAGGGTGGACAAAGTGCAGCGTGTCCACCTTTTTTTTCTGTAGAACGGGTTTCAAACCCGTTTTACATATAACATGGCGGACACGCTGCGCTTTGTCCGCCCTACCGTTTGTCCGCCCTACCGTTTCATACCGGAAACCGGAACCGGCACTGTCGCAAACTCTATATGATTCTCCTGAAACTGTCTCACAATTTCAGTATGTATGGCT
>JAIFKL010000106.1 GCA_020049595.1 Desulfobacteraceae bacterium | reverse complement strand
ATCGGGGATATGATTTTCATCCTCAAGGAACTCTTGGGAACGACAACATAATTTCTGCTTATTTTTGAACCACGAAAGCCACGAAAAAAAACGAAAAACACGAAAGGGATTTTCCAGCCTTTCGTGTCTTTCTTAAATTTCGTGCCTTTCGCGGTTCAAAATTCGTGTTCATTCGTGGCTGAAAAAAAACACCGCACTTCTTTTTTTTCTCTTGACAATCCAAACCTTTCGCCTGATTATCTCTATTACACAATAAATTTACAAACTTTTTACATGGCAGGTAATTTATGATAAATATTACATTTCCTGACGGAAATATCAAATCTTTTGAAAATCCCCTCAACGGTTCTGATATTGCCGCAAGCATCTCCGAAGGCTTTGCCCGAAACTGCGTGGCAATGGAACTGAACGGCAATTTAATTGATCTGTCTTCCCAAGTCGCAAATGACGCCCGCATCCGCTTCATCACCGCCAAAGACCCGGAAGCCGTGTCAATCCTCCGTCACAGCACCGCACACGTCATGGCGCAGGCGATTCTGCATCTGTATAAAAACGCCAAACTGACCATCGGTCCCGTGGTGGAAGACGGTTTTTATTATGATATTGACATGGAGCCGGTTTCGGAAGATATTTTTCCCAAAATCGAAGCGGAGATGAAAAATATCATCAAAGCAAAGCTGCCGATTCAGCGAAAATCTGTTCCGAAATCCGAAGCAATGAAATTTTATGCCGATGAGCCGTATAAGCTTGAAATGATTTGCGATTTGCAGGACGGCACGATTTCTTTCTATGAACAGGGCGATTTCACGGATCTGTGCCGGGGGCCGCATCTTCCGCATACCGGATTTATCAAGGCTTTCAAGCTGATGAAAGTTTCCGGCGCATACTGGCGGGCAGATCAGACCAAAGCGCAGTTGCAGCGGATTTACGGCACGGCTTTTTTCGATAAAAAAGAATTGGATGAACACCTGCATTTTCTGGAAGAAGCGAAAAAGCGCAATCACCGGAAAATCGGCGTCGCGCTTGACCTTTTCAGTTTCCATGACGAAGCCCCGGGAATGCCGTTTTTCCACGCAAAAGGAATGGAAGTCTGGAATGCGCTGCTGGCTTACTGGCGGGAAGAACACCGGGCAGCGGGCTATGTGGAAACCAAAACGCCGGTCATGCTCAACCGGAGCCTGTGGGAAAAAAGCGGGCATTGGGAAAATTATCGGGAAAATATGTATTTCTCGAAGATTGAGGATTTTGAATATGCCATCAAACCCATGAACTGCCCCGGCGGAATGCTGCTTTACGCTCTGAAACCTCATTCTTACAAAGACTTGCCACTGCGAGCCGGCGAAATCGGTCTCGTTCACCGCCACGAGTTGAGCGGCGTGCTTTCCGGGCTGTTCCGGGTGCGGGCTTTTCATCAGGACGACGCGCATATTTTCATGACGCCGGAGCAGATTCAGGATGAAATTCTGGGCGTGCTGAAGCTGATGGCTCGGATTTACAGCACATTCGGACTCGGATTTCATCTGGAACTTTCCACCCGCCCCGCCAAATCCATCGGCACGGACGAGCAGTGGGAAATGGCAACCGCAGGCTTGAAATCCGCGCTGAACGCCTACGGTATGGAGTATAAAATCAATGAGGGCGACGGCGCGTTTTACGGTCCCAAAATTGACGTGCATATCAAAGATGCGCTCAAACGCACATGGCAGTGCGGCACGGTTCAGTTGGATATGTCGCTGCCGGAGCGCTTTGACCTCACTTACGTGGGCAAAAACGGCGAAAAACACCGTCCCATTATGATTCACCGGGTGATTTACGGGTCAATCGAGCGGTTTTTCGGCATTCTGGTCGAGCATTTTGCCGGAAAATTTCCCCTGTGGCTCGCGCCGGCGCAGGCGATTGTTCTGCCCATGAATGATGATATGACGGCATATTCGTCTGAAGTCAAAGCAAAAATTGAACTTGCGGGCATTCGTGCGGAGATTGACAGCCGCAGCGAAAGCCTGAACAAAAAAGTCCGGGAAGCGCAGTTGAATTATATTCCGCTGATTCTGACAGTCGGCGCAAAAGAGAAAGAAAGCGGCACGCTTTCCTGTCGCACGCTTGATGGGAAGGTCAGATACGGTTTGAGTTATGATGCTTTTTTTGACCGGGTGCTTGCTCACATCAAAGCACGGAAGCAGGATTTGGAGATTTTTGCGGAATAGTTTCTCGCAAAGGGCGCAAAGAACGCAAAGATTTTGTAGGGGTAAGCCCCCGTGCTTACCCCGCTTACCCGTCAAGAAGCAGGATTTTGAAATATATGATATTTCGCCCCTACGGGGCTTGTATTCAGAGGCTGTAAACGATATGCTACAAATATGCCGCCCCTGACGGGGCTTGAAAAGACAAGCTCCGTCAGGAGCGTCATATTTGTAGCTCCGTCAGGAGCGCCGTATTTGTAGCAGCAGCGCCGGCAAAAACACAAGAACTCCGTAGGAGTGAAATATTCCTTTACGGTCTCTTCGCCTTTGCGAGAGACAAAAACCAAAGGGCAGCCACAGGGGGCTGCCCCTACATAAACACAGGAGGGCATTATGAGAGTAAAACTTTTGGTTTCGGGCTTGGTTTTGATTATGACAGTGATGATAGCGGCTTGGAGTTACGGAGAAGAAGCCATCACTGTTGTGACCGAAGAATATCCGCCTTACAACTACACAGAAGGCGGCAAGGTGAAAGGCGTCAGCACGGAAGTAGTTGAAGCTGTTTTGAAATTAACCGGCATAAAAGCAGAAATTGAGGTGTATCCCTGGCCGCGCACCTACCACCTCGCGCTCAACAATAAAAACACCCTGATTTATTCCATCACCAGAATGCCCCAGCGGGAAGAACTCTTTAAATGGGTGGGGAGAATCGCACCTGCGGAAAATTATCTTTTTGCGCTGAAAGAAAGAACAGATATACAAATCAGCACATTGGAAGACGCCAAAAAATATAAAATCGCCACAGTCCAAAATGATGTGTGTGAATTATATTTATTGAGCAAAGGCTTTGAAAAAAGAAAAAATGTCCGCTCTGACAGCACCTATCCGATGAATATGGAAAAGCTGCTGGGCAAGCTGATTGATATGTGGGCAATTGGCGAGCTCCCTGCTTACAGTCTTTTGCGTGGCAAAGGACTTGATCCTTCACAGACTGTCAGAAAGGTCTTTTTGTTGGAAGAAATAACAGGCGACGGGCTTTACATGGCATTCAGCAAATCAACATCCGATGAGATCGTGGAAAAATTTAAGACAGCGCTTGAGAAGATCAAAAAAGACGGAACGTATGATGCGATTCTGAAAAAGTATTTGTAATGTTGTAGGGGAGGCCGGCGGGTGTTTTGCCATGAATGGACACAAATTTTATCACGAAGAAAGAACACGAAAAATCCCCTTCCCGTGCTTTACATGTGGAGGAGATGGAGATAATGTGAAAAATGAGCGGCGGGGCGAAGTGCCTCCCCTAAATGCCGTTGTTAGCAAGACGTTCCTGATGACTCAGATTGCGACGTACTATATCTCGTGTCGCGAAGATCACCATAATTGCCTGATCTCGCGATGGGATAGGAATTCTTTCCTTCGCGTGTACCGCTGTGATTCGACTCATGTTGATTATATTGACGACATTCATGAGCGTTGGGTCCATGTACTCTCCCGGAACGCGCTCCCGTATGGACTTGATCAGTGTCCCTACCATCGCATTGGGATCAGATTGAATGTTGTGTCGGAGCAGGATTTCCCTCAGACACACCTCAAGTATCTTGCCACAAAGGCCGATAGCGGCAATGAAACAACCTTCATCAAAACAGATGCGAATTTCATCCAGAGTCTTCAAGAAGTCATCGCGGTATATCTCGTTGATCTTTGACTCATTACACTCTTGTTGCAGGGATGCAACCGCCTCCGACACCTCTGTCTTCGGTCCACCAGTGAGTTCAGCAACGGCAAGTCGCAGATCAGACTCTGATGTTGCAAGTTGCCGTCCGCGGTCCGAGAGTCGATAACCGATCCACATACCTCCTTTGGTACCAAAGAGAGGTAAAGGATCGCGCACGATTCCGAGCAGGGAGAGTTGTTCTATATAGGTTGTCACGAGAGCCACACCTGCGTTACGCAAGTCCAAGCTTGTGCTTGGATCAACCGTCTCGTTGGATTCGGATCGAGCGCCATGTTCTATGATGGACTTTATCAGATCAAACTGTAGTGCAACCGGCATCATAACCTCTAACTAACTATTATTATCCTATAAATTAACTATACTTTTTTATCCTATATTATAACCATATTGTCAATAACAATTTTTCATTTTTTCAGTTTTTATTAACCTGCTGTTTCTGAAATAAAAAAATCTCCTCTTTTTTTGAGGAGATTTTTATGTAACAATACAGGGATGCCGGGGACGTAATAAGGTTAGCCTACCATTCCACAGGTTTTCTTTTGTTATGGAATATGCGAAGAATAAGGATCGTGTCATCTTCTGTTGTGTAAAATACAGAATATGGAAATCTGTTCACCTGTATCCTTCTGATGTTTCCTGTGACTTTTGGGTATAAATGGGGATTGAGCCTTATCCTCTCAACAGTGCTGTCTATCTCATCCGTGAATCTGAGACCGAGACCTTTTGCTCTTGACTCATACCATTCGACAGATTCACGGAATTCGCAAGATGCCTCTTCAACAAACTTAACTTTTTTCAGCATATCTGTCATGAATCTCCTGTCTCAGTTCCGACCAGTCTGTTGCCGCTTCCGGGTTTGCTCTGTAATTTGCCAGTCTGTTCATAAGCACTCTTCTGTCGTCCTCCGAGACCGTCACCAGTTCCTGTGACTCTTTGATCTCATCCCAGATATCTGTTACGATATTAAGCCTTTCGATTACATTCAGTTTTCTTATTTCATGTACGATTTCATTTTTACCCATTATATGTTTCATACTCTTATCCCTTTCTAATTATTATTTATAACATGAGCTGAATATACTTTTTCTATTGCATATTATAAAATTCTGTCAACAACATTTTTCCATTAACCGGCGGACAGATAAATCCCACTTAGTCTCCCTTTGCAAAAGGAGGAAAGGCTGAAATCGTTTCTTCTGTTGTCACGGCGTCCGGCAAACCCGGAGCCGTCCGAAAATAGCTGCCGACTTTTGCGCGCAGGGCGTCGAGATAAACATAGTAAACCGGCGTAAAATACAGCGTCAGGAGTTGGGACACCACAAGTCC
>JAIFKL010000048.1 GCA_020049595.1 Desulfobacteraceae bacterium | reverse complement strand
TCAGACAGCATCAGGGTGTCATAAAAATTTACAGCAAGCCGGGTGAAGGAACGAGGGTTCATGTTTACCTGCCTGCGGTCAAAGCCGAAGCCGATGTCGTAAAACCCGAAGCCCGGCTCCTCGGGGAAGCGGTTCCGGGCGGCAACGAACATATCCTGCTGACAGACGATGAAGAAGCGATTGTAATGATGTATCAGGAGCTTTTGGGAAAATTGGGTTATCGGGTGACGCCCTTTACTGAGAGTAAGGCGGCGCTGGAAGCTTTCCGTTTGCAGCCGGATGCGTTTGATCTTGTAATTACGGATATGTTCATGCCGGATATGACGGGCGCGGCGTTTGCACGGGAAGTGTTTAAAATCAGACCGAATACGCCGATCATTATCTGCACGGGATACAGTGAGACAATGGATGAGGAAACCGCCAAAGCTGTGGGCATACGGGAATATGTCAGAAAGCCTGTCAGCATAAATGAATTTGCAGCAGTCATCAGGAAGGTTTTGGACAAAAAAGATTAATACCAATTCGCTTTCAAAGATCGGTTTTTCAGACCGTAAAGCGATTTTTCAAATCGCTTAAACCGCTTGAAAAGCGGTTTTACTGAAAACACAGTTTCTGATAGCGAATTCGTATAAAATCATATCTCGTTCCCGCGCGAGCCGGATATGAAGCGGGCTTTAAACCTGCATTCGTGTCTGTTATTCGTGAAAAATCTGTGTTTATTCGTGGCTGAATAACGGAGGCATTTATTTTTTACCACGAATAGACACCTGCGTCCGGAAATAAAAAGGGCGCAGACTCTTTGTTTGCGCCTATACTAGCCGCCAAGCACCCCACGCAGACACAAACAAAGAGTAGCGCCCGTTGGGGCGCGTCTCTGTCTGCATCGTCTGCGTTAAAAATTGGCGGTTTTTAGTTAAGACGATGAATAGATTAAAGCTGAAATTTATTTACGATTTTTTTTGTTATCAGATCATAACGCTGTCATTCAAAACAATGTCAGAACCTGTGAAATAATAAATACAACACAGCCTGAACAAATGTCAAGCTAAATTTTCAAAAAAATGATAACATCTTCTTATTGTTTATAAAACAGCTTTCCTTTGCGCCCTCTCCGCCTTTGCGATAGACAAAAAAATGGTGGTGGTCAAATCCGTTGATTTAAAATATAAAACTCTAAAAGTATTTGTTAAAATTTGATTCAACAACAGGTTTGCCACCAACCCAAAATTCTGCTAAAAACGGCGGCGGCGACCGCTTGCAGAATATGATTGCTTTAACTGATATGATTATGTTAATATGTCCTTTTAACAGTATCATTGTCAGACAGGCGCTGGCGGAAATTTTAATATTGAAAACAAATCCGAAAACACATGATGCGCTGTTCAAATGGCTGATCGCTTCTTTCACGGAAGAATTTTTTGCCCATTATTTTCCGGATATTCCGATAGGTACTTACAGTTTCACTGACAAAGAGTTCGTCAGCAAATATGAGGCACTGAAGGAAAGTATCAGGGGCGACCTGTTTCTGATGACGGAGGCGGAAATTGCGGGCGGGCTGCGTGAAATCCTTATTCAGATCGAGCATCAGAGCGAACGGGCGGATGTCTCCGAGCGGGTTTACGAATATTCCTGCTATGCCTGGCTGCTGAAAAGAAAGCCGGTGTGGAGCATTGTCATCTTCACGGACGAAGCGGTCTGGAAAAAGCCGGTTCCGGATAAGTTCTGGTATGCGTTTGACAGCAGAAACAGGCGGCAGTTCCATCACTTTGACGTTATCAAAGTCAAAGCCGAAAAAAGCGGCGATCTTATCGTAAAACATTCCCTGCTTTGCAAACTCCTGAGTCTGAAAGCCGATGACAGGGAAAGCGATCCCGAAAAACTGATCTGTGAAATTTTCCGCGCCGCGTCGGAACTCAAAGACAGGCTCACAAATGAGCAGCTGCTTCTGACTGAGCAGTGGACAAATGCTTACAGAAAAGTGTCGGATCAGATATTCGAGAGAATCAAAAAGGAGGTCCGTATGGAATTTGTCGCAACAACAATTACCGAGCATATCCGGCATGAGGGCAGGATTGAAGGTAAGATGCAAGGCAAAATCGAGGGCAAAATCGAGGGCAAAATCGAAGGCAAAATCGAAGGCAAAATCGAGGGCAAAATCGAACTGTTGGAGAATCTTTCAAAAGAACAGTTTGAAGAAATGGCGGGGCATTTACGGCGGGAACTGAATGCGCTGAAAGAGAAGACGGAAACAGCCGCATCTGTTAAGGATTTACAGACATTATGAATATTGCAATTTATGAATGTCGAAACCACATTTATAAAGGAACTGAAGCCTTATAAATCGTGGAATTGCCTTTGATATTGTATTTCCCGGCAGCAGCCGGCACAATCACGGACACGCCTTTGGAAAGCGGAACCGAATGACCGTCCTCCTGCGTCATTTCTGCATTGCCTGCGGTGCAGAGAAGTATCTCAACGCCTGACACAGAAAAAGCCGCATGGCTCATATCCGAGGTGACATAAATCGCAGAGAGACAAAACTCCGGTGCCGGGGTCGGATAAACGCGCTCATATTCGCTGATTTGCCGAGGAGAAATAAGACTCACTTCCCTTGCTTCAAAAGTCAGCACATTCAGCAGTTCCGGCACATCAATGTGCTTGGGCGTGAGTCCGCCGCGCAGCACATTGTCCGAATTTGCCATCAGCTCGAGTCCCACGCCGTCAAGATATGAGTGAAGCTCCCCTGCCGGAAGAAACATTGCCTGCCCCGGCGCGAGGCATATCAGGTTCAGAAAAAGCGGCGACAACACACCGATATCCGAAGGATATTCTTTGTGCAGTTCAGGTATCTCCCTGAAAGCCGGATCCTCGGCTGAAAATTTACCCGCGTTAGCCAACGACTCGGCTATAATCTGCTTTTTCCGTTCTTCCGGCATCGTCATAAGCGATTGGAAAAACTGCTTCAATCCTTCGGAAGTTGCCTGCGCCTCAAGCATAAGTCTTTCTTTTTTCAAGCCCTGCGGACAAATCTTTTCTGTCAGAAAAAGGATTTCATGTATGGGGCGAAAGCCTTTCAAGGCACGAAAAGGACTCAGCGCGCAGATACACTCCGGCTTGTGGCTGCTGTCTTTGTAATTTCTGTTCGGCGCATCAAGCGGAATATTCAGCCTGTTTTCCTTTTCAAATCCCTGTATTGCCTGCGCCGCGTCAGGATGCGCCTGAACCGAAAGCGGTTTTGCCGCAGCCAGCACTTTGAACAGATAGGGCAGATTGCCGCCGAATTTCTCCGCCACTGCCTTGCCGAGAATCTTTTCCGGCTCTTTTTGAATCAGGTCGGACAGAAGCATCTGTTTTCCCTCATATTCAAGTTCTGAAGACGCTTTGGGATGCGCGCCCATCCAGAGTTCCGCCTGCGGTTTTTCCGAAGGTTTCTTTTGTCCCAAAAGTTCCGGAATCGCCGTATAAGACCCCCATGCGTATTCCTGTATTCTGTTTTTGAGTATATATATTTTGTCCATTTTATCTCTGCCATATCACCGGCTCTGTGCCTGAAAATATGCGTTTAATATTGTCTTTGTGGCGGATATAAATGAATATTGCTGTAAGAACCGCGCATCCTGTCATTATTTCCGAGCCGGTGGCTTTCCATACTGCAAGCGGCAGCGATGCAGCCGCGGCAAGCGAGGCTACGGACGCCCGGTTGAAACAGCAGATAAAAATGATAAATACCAGTATTGCAATGGAAAAAGCCGCCGGCGAAATAACAAGAAAGCCTCCGGCTGCGGTTGCCACGCCTTTGCCGCCGTTTTTAAATTTTGTGAAAAGCGGATAAAGATGTCCGGCAAAAGCTGAAAAGGCGACAAAAGAAATGTAAAATTCGCCTTGCGCGCTGTTTGAATCTGCTATTGTAAAAGCAAGATAAACCGGAACTGCGCCTTTCAGCATATCTGCGGCAAGTGTCAGCGCGCCCGCCAGCGGACCCGCCACGCGGGTGACATTTGTTGCGCCGATGTTTCCGCTGCCTTTTTGGCGAATGTCTTGGGACTTAAAGATTCGCGTCAGAATAATGCCCCAGGGAACAGAGCCGAGCATGTAAGCAACAACAGGGAGAAACAGAAGTTGAGTTGTCATCATAATTTCAGCTAAAATTGAAAATTTAATTAAGTGATGTCAATCGGATATCAGTGACAGAAAATGTTTTTTTATATGAATATCAAAAAAGAGTCAAGTTTTTTTAACACAGAGAAATAAAAACATTTTTCGACTGTCTGAATCTGCTTTGAGCCGTGTACAGCTTGACATATCTGAAAAAGAAATGTAAAAACAGCAACGTAAATTCCATTTATTCTGATTCGGACGGAGGATAAAGAATGGAAGAAAAAACAGATAATGATGAATTACCGATAATTTTACCCATTGAAGATGTGCTTGATCTGCACACATTCAGGCCCAAAGAAATTCCTGATTTGCTGGATGATTACTTTTCTGCCTGTATCGGTTTGAAAATTTTTTCTGTGCGAATCATACACGGAAAAGGAAAGGGCATTCTCAAAAAGCGGGTTCATGATATTTTGAAAAAAAATTCTATGGTAAAATCTTTTAAAAACGCGCCGATGGAAGCAGGCAGTTGGGGCGCAACCCTTGTGGAACTCAAAAGAGATTAACAGAGTTTATCGGAAATAAAAAAAGGTTCTCGCAAAGGACGCAGCAATCCGGAGTGCTGAAATGAGCGCAGCGAAATTTTAGCACTTTGCTGAAATGCTAACCTATCTTATAAAATGGGTCGCCTTGCGGCTCATTTCAGCAATCCGGCGTCCTTTGCGTCCTTTGCGAGAGATCCAGCCGCTTATTTCCGAAAATGTCTAATGCACAAATTACAAACACGGCTTGCAAGCCGGAAATGAGGAAAAAATATGAAAATCATCGTGTTGGGGACAGGATATGTAGGACTCGTACATGCGGCAGTATGCTCGGAATACGGTCACGAAGTATATGCCTATGACAATGACGCCAAAAAAATTGCGGCTTTCTCCAGCGGTCAGGCAGAACAGATCGAACAATATGTCAATGAACCCGGACTGACCAATATCATCAAAGAAACGCTCGGCAAATATTTATTTTTTTCCACAGACCTGAAATCGCTCATCGAGGGAACCGATGCGGTTTTCTTATGTCTGCCCACGCCGCCCAATCTGAACGGCTCCACCAATCTTGTTTTTTATGACGCGGCCGCGGAATATCTCGCGGAAATTGCCGCCGCGAGACAAAGCAAAGACAAGCGCATTGTTTTTGCAAACAAAAGCACGGTTCCCATCGGCACGGCGAGACATTTGCAGGAAATCATGAACACGCACAAAGTAGAAAATTTCGGCGTGGCGTCCAATCCCGAATTTCTCGCGGAAGGCACCGCGGTGAATCAGGCGCGAAAGCCGGACCGTGTGGTCGTCGGCTGCGACCATGAAGCGGATTTCAGAATCCTCCGCAGGGTTTACTCGCAGTTTGTCAATCATGTCCGCATCAAATATATCGAAACAACGCCGGAGACTGCGGAAGCCATTAAATATGTGGCAAATACCATGCTGCTGACTTATATCTCCTTCTGGAACGGCGTGGGAGCAAAAATCGGTGAGAAATTCCCCAATGTCAGAATAGACGACCTCAGAATCGGCGTCACCTCGGACGACCGCATCAGCAAGTGGGGATCCTTTGTCAGCAACGGCGCAGGCGGAAGTTGCTTCGGGAAAGACATTGCCTCGCTGATCTATCAGTTGCGGAACATGAACGT
This sequence comes from Desulfobacteraceae bacterium, assembly GCA_020049595.1. Taxonomy (GTDB): domain Bacteria; phylum Desulfobacterota; class Desulfobacteria; order Desulfobacterales; family JAIFKL01; genus JAIFKL01. The sequence goes on along the minus strand of JAIFKL010000048.1, from coordinate 1,634 downwards.
CAGCACCAAGATGCTTGAAGCCTCTTACGAGGTCAACGAATATCAGAAAGTTTATCTCATTGAAAGAGCCGTTACCGAGTGCGGTTTCAAGTTCAACAACAAAACTGTTGCCGTGCTGGGGCTGGCGTTCAAAAAGCACACCAATGACATGCGGGATGCTTCTTCCATCAAGGTGATCGAATCGCTGCTCGGAAAAGGTGTTGCAAAAATAAAGGCTTATGATCCCCTTGCCAATGAAAGCGCAAGAGCGGTTTTTGATCCCTCGAAAAACATTCTTTTTGAAAAAATAGAATACTATCCCACAGCTAAAGCCGCTATCGAAGATTCTCATGCGCTGTTTGTCTCTTCCGACTGCGAGGAATTTCGGGGCTTGTCGCGAACTGTTGAAGACACGGTGTCTCCGCCGTATCTCGTCATTGACGGCAGGCGGATGATTCCCGATTTCGATGATATAGTCACCAAAGGCTACGGCTATCTCGCGGTGGGTTCTATGTTTATGAAACCGGACAGTGAGAAGTGAGAAATGGAGCGGGCGGGGATTCGGCCGCCGCGTTTCTTTACCGATGCGCGCCGGACCGATCCCGCATGAATATGATGACATCTTATGCGCTGTCAATTTTGTCTCTTTTCCAATATTTTTTTAATATCATGCAACTCTCTCAAGACAGAGAACTTTTTTGAGACAACAGTATTTTTACTTATCATATCAAAGACATTAAGCATGTTACTGCTGCCAGGATATTTTTTCAAGATATTCAAAAGCAGGCTGCAAATCCTCTTCTCTGTGCGGTTCGAGCGTAATCACCGGAAAGGCTTTTTTTCTCTTTCCGAGGTAGTCAAAAAGCGGCGAAAAATTGATGCTTCCTTTGCCCGGGGCTAAATGCTCATCCTGTTTGCCGAAATTGTCATGCAGATGAACCTGCCCGATATAATCTCCCAGAGACTCCAGCCATTTTTCGAGCGGCGTCCGGCTGAAAACCGTCTGATGCCCGATGTCCATACAAAGACCGACTTCATGTTCCTCAAGATTTTCAAACAGTATCCGTATGTCATCGGGTCCGTGTTCATAAACATTTTCCAGCATCAGTCTCGCGCCCGCATCTTTGATGTTTTTTCCGAGCCACTGCCATGTTTTCAAGCTGTTTTCAATCCAAATTTCTCTCATAAAAGCATATCGTTTTCGCTCGTAATTTGCATGACAGACCACCGTCTTTGCCTTGAATACGGGAACGAGCCGGAGTACCTGTTCAAAGCGGCGACGGGTGGCTTCTCTTATGAGCGTGTCAGGCGAGCCGGGTGCCATGTCTATAAAGGGCGCATGAATCGTTACGCTTGAAGCATTCTGTTCAAATTGCGCCGCGATAGTTTTAAAATCAGAGAATGAATATTCATCCAATGAAAACGCGTCCAATCCGATTTCGGGATTCAGCTTGCTGCTGATAAATCTGTTAAGATGAGACTTGTAAAGCATGGTAAACGGGATATTGACCTGAACATTTCCGGCATGTAATTTCTGCATAAATATCTCCTGTTTTTTTATATTATACCAATTCGCTTTCAAAGATCGGTCTTTCAGATCGTAAAGCGGTTTTTCAAACCGCTGAAACCGCTTGAAAAGCGGTTTTACGGAAAAC
>JAIFKL010000033.1 GCA_020049595.1 Desulfobacteraceae bacterium | reverse complement strand
GTTAATGTTTTTCTGAACAAGCCCCGTAGGGGCGATATATTTGTAGCATTCGGTTGCAGCCTCGTGGACAAGCCCCGTAGGGGCGAAATAGTATATTCACCCGCAAATATATTTCACTCCTACGGAGTTCGGACCCCGGGCGTTAATGTTTTTCTACAAATATTTCACTCCTACGGAGTTCGGGTTTCGGGTTTCCTGATGCTACAAATATCCCGCTCCTACGGAGCTTCACAGGCAGCAACAACCCGCTACAAATATAAAGAAAATTTTTTCGTGACCTTCGCAAATTTCGTGTTTTCGTGGTTCAGCTTTCATGATTTCTCTTTATGATGCGGCTGCGGTGCGCCGGGTTTGAATATCTTCAATCAGTTGAATGGAATCGTGATGTCCCAGTTCTAATGCCTTCATAAACTCTTTCAGCGCATCATCAAGCCGGTTCTGTTTCAGATAAAGCAGTCCGAGCCGATGTCGGAACAGCCCGTTTTCCGGGGAAATCTCCACGCTGTGCTGACAGAATACCGTGGCAATTTCAGGATTTTCGCCCTGCACGTCAAACAGGTAGCCGATAGCAGACAGCGAAGCCGCGTCAAACGGGTTCAGCCGTACCGCTTTCTTATAGGCGCGAAGCGCATCGGCGCTCATGTTCAGCGAGGCATAACATTCACCGAGATACCGAAGTGCGGGACCCGACTCGGGCCGAAGCCGCACCGCTTTTTCAAGGAAATGCTTTCCCTTTTCAGCCGCGCCGGTTTCCGCATAAAGCCGCCCAAGCTGAAACGCTACCTCAAATACCTCCTCGCCGAGGCTTTCCGCCCGGAGGAAATACTCAAGCGCCTTTTTCTGTTTGCCCCTGAACATATTGACTAACCCGGCATTGTATATCGCCATCATCTCGGTAGGGTCTAAGCGCATGGCAATTTCAAATTTTTCAAGGGCTTCTTCAAATTCGCCCCGAACACCGTAGCAGACGCCCAGACTGTTGTGAACATTCACATTTGCCGGATCAATGAGCAGCGCGGTTTTAAACTCCGCGATAGCCCCGTGAATGTTGCCTTCCTGATACAGCCTGTCGCCGCTGATGTTCAAACTCACCGAGTCGAAAAACGCCGTGCCTCCGGGTCCGAGAAAAGCCGCGTGTTCCAAAGCTTTGCAGGCATTTTCAAGAATCCGCTCCCTTGAGAAATGGAGAAAAGGATAAGAAGCAATACCGACTGTCAGGCTTTCCGGACGGCGCAGAGCAAGATTTTTACGAATATTGTCGGCGATTTGCGGACATTGTTTTTCGTCTGTTTCAGGAAAGAGACATGCGAATATCTCACGGGTCAGCAGTCCCATGACGCCGATGCCTTCACACGCGTCATGAAGGGCTTTGGCAACATCAAGCAGCAAGGCAGTCTGCTTATTTTCGCTGTTTTCGCCGCCTGTTTCAGCAGCCGGTGTTTCTTCCGGCTCAGGGCGCGGACGCGAGTCAATCCGCACAACCATTGCGGCGAATTTTGCGGGGTTGGACTCCAGCCTTGCCATGGCGGTTCGGATAAAAGAACTGCCCACCGGCATATTCGGAAATTCTTTTTCCAGCCGGTTCAGGTCCGCAGACGAGGCATCATCCGTATAATCCGTGTGAGTTGTTGTATCAGTGGTAAAAAAGAGAAATTCTCTTGAAGAACTGCGGCTTCCCTGTAGTGAGGTATTTTTTGTCATAATTGCGCCTCATGGTTATAAAAAATGGCAAAGAATTGAGGTGTCATTCCCTCTCCCCGGAGGGGAGAGGGAGAACCGTTATTTCCCTCTCCCTTGAGGGATTACAAACCAGCCAGCATATCGGCAAAAGCCTTTTGAATGAGCGGAAGTTCATCTGTCGCGACGGTTCTCATATCCATAATAAAAGCATCATCTTCAATTCTCCCGATAATCGGCGGAATGTGGTTTCGCATGAATTTTTCAATCTGATTCACAGACATACCTTTGACTTTCACGCCTACGCATTTGCTCGGAAGGTCCTGAAGCGGCAGCGCGCCGCCCCCGACCCGTGAAGAAAGATTCATCAATTCCAAGCTGATACGGTTGTCTGAATTTTTCAGCATTTCAGCAAGCTGCTCCGCTTTTTCCTCAATGGAACGCAAAGGACAGGTGAGCATCTGAAGCGTGGGAATGCGCTCCACCGCTTTCTCAGGCTCACGGTACAGGCGCAGGGTGCTTTCCAATGCGGCAAGAGTGAGCCGGTCTATCCGCAACGCCCTGTTCATGGGGTTTTTCTTCACACTGTCAATGAGTTCTTTTTTCCCGATAATAATGCCTGCCTGCGGACCGCCGAGCAGTTTGTCTCCGCTGAATGTGACTACATCCGCGCCGGCGGCTACGGAATCCTGAACGGTCGGCTCTTTTATCATACCGTATTTTGAAAAATCAACAAACATGCCGCTTCCCAAGTCTTCCATTACGGGAATGCCGTGTTTTGTTCCCAGCGTTACGAGTTCTTTCAGGGAAACCTCAGCCGTGAAACCGACAATGCTGTAATTGCTCTTGTGGACTTTCAGCAACAGTCCGGTGTCGCTGTCAATCGCATCTTCGTAATCTTTGAGATGGGTGCGATTGGTGGTGCCGACCGGATTCAGAATTGCTCCGCTTTTTGCCATCACGTCGGGAATGCGGAAAGAGCCGCCGATTTCAACCAATTCGCCCCTTGAGACAATGACTTTTTTGCCTTTGGCGAGGGTCTCCAGACAAAGCAGTACAGCCGCGGCGTTATTGTTTACAACCATTGCAGATGCCGCGCCGCTGATTTCACACAGAATATCTTCCACGCAACTATAACGGGAGCCGCGCTTTCCCACCGACAAATCAAATTCCAGATTGGAATATCTCTCTGCAATAATCATAAGATTTTCAATTGCTTCCGCCGCAAGCAAAGACCTGCCGAGATTGGTATGAATCACCACGCCGGTGGCGTTGATGACGCGTCTGAGATTCGGTGTCATTGACTGCGCTGCCAGTCGTTTCACCTGTTCAAGAACCTGTGCATCTTCCATATCTTGAGATGTCATTTCCTGCGTATCATCAAGAATGGCGGAACGCAGCGTTTCAATCACGGCGCGGATACACCTAAGCGTTACAGATTTCGGGATATTATCAAAAAAAGCTTCTGTTTTTGCGAGTTCGAGGATGCGGTCAACCCCGGGCAGCATCCGCAGAAGCTGCTGTTGTGTTTCATTTATTCCCATAATTTCAAATTCCAATATGCTGCAAATATTTCAATTTCTCAATTCTCAATTCTCAATTCAATACCTTCCCCTCTCGATCTTACAAATCGTCCGGGAATCCCATTTCCTTTTGCCGGAGAGCGTCAGCACGCCTTCCTGATGAAGTTTGGCTTCAATTTTCTGATAAGATATATTTTGATTTCTTTGATCCTGTATCCATTCTTTGAGATCATTTTTTACGGGCAAAGTGTATTCCTTCAGCTTTCTTACCGGAATGCCCATATCTCTGTATTCTTTTATTTTCAGGAGGTTGTTTTTTATATCATCCAAAAGAATGTCTATTCTTTTTTCTGTCATTTGAAACTTCTCCTACATTATCCGGTTAAAGCATATCATACCAATTCGCTATCAAAAAACGGTGTTCCCCGTATCTGTTTTAAGCCGGGCGCTTTTCAAGCGGTTTCAGCGATTTGAAAAATCGCTGTACGATTTGAAAGCGAATTGGTATCAGACATTATTTCGGAACGCCTGTTCCCGATAACGTCTGTAAACCGAATTAAAACACAAAACGGCGAAAAACGGAAGTTCATTTTCATGTTATGACCATACACCTGCTATCTTTCCGCCGCAGTATTCACAGCAGCCGTTTTTCAGGTGTTTTTCCGTGACAAAAAAGCCGGTTCTGGAGATCACCGCTTTTCCGCACGCGGGGCAGTGCGTATGATTTCCCGGATGTCCCGGCACATTTCCAACATAAGGATAGCGAAGCCCCTTTGCCTTTGCAATCTCATAAGCCTGCTCCAGCGTTGCCACTGGCGTGGGCGGAAGATTCAGCATCTGATAATCCGGATGAAAGCGCGTGAAATGCACCGGCACATCGGAACCGATTTCTCCGGCAATCCATGACACAAGCTCTGTGAGCATCTGCTTGGAATCATTCAAAGTCGGCACCACCAGATTGACGATTTCCAAATGAATGCCGCTTTTTGCCGCCTGTTTGATACTGCGTAACACCGGCTCTAATTCCGCACCGCAAACCCGGCGGTAAAAATCTTTGCTGAATCCTTTCAGGTCAATTTTAATTGCATCCAGCACGGAACACATTTCTTCAAGCGGTTCTTTGTTCATAAAACCGCAACTGATGATGACGCTGCGAAGTTTCCGGCTCCGGGCAATACGGGCGATGTCAGTCAAATATTCTGTAAAAACAGTCGGTTCATTGTAAGTAAATGCGATGACCGGCGCGGCAGATTTCACCGTTTCCTCAACTAAATGTTCCGGCGGAATGAATTTGCCCGGAAAATCTTCAGGGCGGGACTGCGATATTTCCCAATTCTGGCAGAATTTGCATTGAAGCGGACACCCGGCAGTTGCTAAAGAAAATGCCTCGGAACCGGGGAGGAAATGATAGAAAGGTTTTTTTTCAATGGGATCAACATGTACGGTTACAGGGCGGCCATAGACAAGCGTTTTCAGCGTTCCCGCGACATTGACTCTTGCCCGGCATTTTCCCCGCTCCCCGTCTTTGATGAGACATTCCTGAGCGCACAAGAGGCATTTCACAAAATTTTCTTTGTGCTGAAAGGGCTTATCTCCGATCTTGTCTTCAGGTTTGTGGCAGGAGAGGCAGGAGGAATGAGAAGTGGGAAGTGAGAATTGAGAATTTGTCGAAGGGTTTGCGGGTATCCAGTAGCGGGCTGTCGGCGCATTCTGCAATAAGTCGGGTAATAATAAATCGGGCGCGGCTGAAACCGCAGGAAAAACAGCTTCTCCGAAAGCGGATATGAGGCGGCAGAACTGTTCAGGATAGGAAAGCGTAATTCCCGCGCCGCCTGCGGCTAAAACAGAAGCGGTTCCGAGCCGAGCGGCTTTTTTCAAAAAATCCCGTCGGGATACATATTTCGGTAAAAAATCGGATTGTTCGGAAGGTAAGGGCATATTGACCTCCTCAATGAAGATTTCCTGTATGATTATACCAATTCCTTTTCAGATCGTAAAGCGGTTTTTCAAACCGCTTAAACCGCTTGAAAAGCGGTTTTACGGAGAACACTGTTTTTGATAGCGAATCGGTATTAGGTTCTCGCAAAGTACGCAAAGCACGCAAAGCAATACTCTCTGATTTTTTTGTAAAAAAGCTTTTACTTTGCGTTCTTTGCGTTCTTTGCGAGAAATTTTATTCAGGAAAGCGCAAAAAAATCAGGAATATTCCAACGATATTTTTTGTATATATACCAAACATAAAAATAAATTAAAAGTCTTTATAAAAGATAAATCGCATTTTTTTGTTTTTCAGCCGCGAGATGCAAAGGCACTATTGCTTATACAGGAAACTAAGTTTTCTGAAAAAAACTTTCGTTTTATTACTATCTGTAATTATTGCAATTTTATCCAGTGAGTCTCTTTCCACTGTGAAAGTAGGCTTTTCCTACCTTGTCAATACATACCTCACCGTATTGACCGGAATTTTTTTTTATGGAATTACATATAGAAACAATTAAGGAAAAACAGAAAAGGAGGAAAAAAATGAGAGATGTAATAACAAACCGCTATCATAGAGAAAAAAGTTCCTTCGGGTCTTCGCCGTATAACGATCAGAGCGATGATGATTTTCCGCGTATGACCGAACATGCCATTCAACGGAGCGCACAGCGTAACATTTCCCGTGAAGCGATTTTAGCGGCACTTTATTACGGCACAAAAATTCATCGTACCGGACGGATTTTCTTCACGCTCAGGAAAAAAGATGTTGTAAAAATGCCGGAGCTGCGTTCATTTGCCGGGACCACCATCCTTATGGGAAAAGACGGCGCCATTGTCACAGCTTACGCCAATGAAAATTCTTTCAGCGACATTAAGAAAAAATCAAAAAGACGCAGAGCCTGATGATAAAACAGAAACGCGAAGGCACGAAAAAAATGAAAGTACGAAAGCAGGGGCAAGCCGACAGCTTGCCCTTTTTTATTTCTGCGCTTCTGCCAAAATAAAATTTCCGCCCGGATACCGCTCCCAAAAGTAGAAATTTCCTACCCCGTGAATACCTTTCACACCCCATTGATTTATTTTGCACTCTCCCTTATGAACTGTATATGAGTTACGCAGGTGAATTTCCGTCCTCACGCTCCGGTGCCGGAGTGTCTCCCGAATATTTTCCGTCCCTTTAGCCGGGGGCGGACGAGTAGCCCGGGAACGAGGAAACAGGAAAAATATTCAGCAGCGTAACTCATAACAAACAAAGTAAGCACAACGGCCAGGGCTGAAAACAGAATCTGTTTTAGCCGGGCCGTTTTGCTGAGACCCTCCGCTTCGCTCAGAATGACATGAAGTTATCAGAATGACAGTTACTTTTTAAACGCCCTCTACAGGGAGGAAAATCCGATGAAAATATTATTCAAATTTTTACTGCTTTTTGGAAAAAAGTATTGCCGGATTGAGATTGAAGGCGGCTTTAAATACAGAATCGAATATAAAGTGCTGTTCGGCAACGAATATATTATCCGTAAAACGCTGCCGCCGATATGTCTCAGCGACAAAAATATCGAACTTCCCTTTGATTTTCCCGCATGAAAGCCGCTTGGGGAACAGGCTGGATCCGAGGTCTCGGAGCCGGGATGAGTATTGCAATTTTATCAATGCCTTAACCGTTTCAACGCTGTTTAATTCTATAATATTTTGCGACTTCCGCTTTTTCCATGCTTAATATCTGCTTAAATATCATATTGATAACTGCAATTAAAGGGTTCTCATGATTGCGGCTGAACCAAAATCCTGTCAATCCTTTAATCCTGCAAATCCTGTTGACACATTGTCTGAACTCTGATTCGTCTGATTCGTCTGATTCATCTGAGCGTGTTTGAATCGTAAGCGGATGCTCATTACCAAAACTTTCTCCCTTATCTCCAAAGCGTTGCGATAACAGATTTTATCGTAAATAACCATTTGAATCTTATGCAAAGACTGCAAAAATACCGGCGAATCGCTGAAGAAACTTGAAAGCTTTCAAATATTCATTTATAATATATTTTTTGAAAAATTGCACATTAAAAAATTTTATTACATGGAAGACGGACCAGACAGATCCCCTGTGCGGGGCAGGAAAGGAAAAACTGATGAAAATATTGATTGCTGATGACGACTTTCTGACGCGGCAAATGCTTCAATTTTTACTTCAAAAATGGGAATATGAAGTGATTGTCGTAAATGACGGCGCTCAGGCATGGCAGATTCTTCAGACAGAGGACCGCCCAATCGTGGCGATTCTCGACCGTGTGATGCCGGGAATGGAAGGCACTGAAATTTGCCGAAAAATCCGGGAACTCCCGCACGCTGAACTGATATATGTTATCCTGCTCACTTGCAGAGGGCATAAAAACGATATTGTCGAAGGGCTTGAATCCGGTGCAAATGACTATATCACCAAGCCTTTTTATTATCGGGAACTGCGGGCAAGGGTTGAGGTCGGCAGAAAGATTATTGAGTTGCAGTCAGCCTTAGCCGAAAGGGTAAAACAGCTTGAAGAGGCTATGGAGCATGTCAAAATGCTCCAAAATTTTCTTCCGATCTGCTCCTATTGCAAAAAAATCAGGGATGACCAAAATTACTGGCAGCAATTGGAATTTTACTTTGCCACTCATGCCGACATAAAATTCAGCCACGGCATCTGTCCCGATTGCTATGAAAAGTATATAAAACCGGAAATGGATGAACTCAAAAAACTCAATACGGTTTCCGGGCAGTCAAAAAAATGAGATATACTGATCCGCTTTTGTTTTTTTTGCCACTGACGCACACTGACGCACACTGACGGACACAGACAGATATCCGAACACGGATATACGGCATATATGCGGAAAATATGCCGTAAAAAATCAAAATCGGATTACTGTATTTTTACAAAAAAAAGACCTGACTGTGCAGATCGGATTTAATTTTCAGCCACGAATTTTTTAACACGAAAGCACGAAAGATATGAAACCCACGAATTTTTTTTTCATATCTTTCGCGGCTTTCGCGGTTTATGAATCTGTGTTCATTCGCGGCAAAAAACTACAGTGTCTGTCTCTCAAACATCGTCTTCAATGTCAAGCACATCGTCATCTGCGATTTTCAGAGGCGAATTGAGAGGGTCTATGGCGTCTTTGTCATCAAAATCATCTTCAATATCATCATCGAGCAGCTCATCTATATCGTCCGGCTCCTCGTCAATAATTTCCTCCAAAATTTCCGGTTCTCTCGAATCTTTTGTCAGATAATCCATATCATTGAAAAAAATATCCGCGCCGGGATTCTCTGTATCCGATTTTTCAGGATCATACATTGCCTTTACCACTTCGATGATTTTATCCATATATAATCCGGGCGGATACATATTTTGCGTTCTGAGCGCCGTAAACATCGCATTTCTGCCCTGCGCCATAGCCGCAGTTATGACCTCTCCGTTGTATCTTTCCTCACAGAGAAAAGATAAGACTTCTTTGTCCAATTCGGCAAATTCTCTGATAATCAGTTCATTTTTTTCATTGTTTTTCAAAATCATATATTTCTGTTTCATGACTCCACCCTTTCCTTTTTCAACAGCTCGCAGTACCAGCAGGAAAATTCAAACATGCCCCGGCAGCGTTCATCATCATTGATGATGCCGAGACAGATTTCAAGCACGCCCCCGCCGTAAGCGTTGCTGTATTCTTCATGGGTTCGGGAATGCAGAAATTCTCTTACCAGCATCTGAGTGGTCCGCTTTGTCCGGTCCCGCCTTATATCTATGGGGTCTTTGGGGACTTGAAAGGGGTCCCATTTTTCATATCCTTTTTTTAAGATATGCTGCCGGCGTCTCTCAGACATGCTTTCAAAAACAGCCTGCTTTCTTTTTTCCTCTTCTTCATGCGAAAATTCGCTCATTTCTCTTCTCCTTGTTTCGACAGGCTCAACAACCGCCGCTGCCTGAGCGGAGCCGAAGGGACAGGCTCAACAACCTTCTTTTGCTTCCCCGATCCCGAGGTATTGCTCATCATAAACCGTTATCAGCGCCATAGACAGCGGAACAAGCATATCTCCCATTCTAAGATGCCTGGAACCGGAGGCTTTTATCAGATCATCAGAGATTTCATACAGGCGATTGTGAATGATATCAAGATGGACTGTGGGATAGGGCTTGCCCTCAACAAAACCGGATTTTCCGCAGGTGTGTCCCTTTCCGCCGATAGCAGTGGGAATGCCGTAAAGTCTGCATGTGACGGGGCGATATTCATAAAGATCGCATTGGTCCTCTTCGTTGAGCAGAGGACATCGGACCCGTTCCTGCGCCATTTCCGTCAGAATATCATCCTCGCTTTTTCCGGACTCAAAATCTTTGTATGCTTTCCGTTTGATTTTATAGACAGAACGGTCTGCCTGATCGGCTTTTTCGATCAGACGGTTTTTTTCTTTTCCCTCGAATTTTTTGTTGAAATGATGATTGATATACAATGCTTCAATCAGCGTGAGATCAAACAAAGCATAACAGCAGTCTGAGCATCCGATTTGGCATGTCACGCATTCCGGATGCTGTGTTTTCACCTGCCCGAATGCGCTGTTGGCTTTTGCTAAAAGTTCTTCATATTTTTCAAAAAACGGCGTAAAATCTGTATTCAAAATGGCGCTCCTTTAAATTTAAACTCGCTCTACTACCGCATTCCTCATTTAAATTTAAAGTAAAGCGAGTTTTAAACTCGCTCTACTACCGCATTCCTCATTTAAATTTAAAGTAAAGCGAGTTTTAAACTCGCTCTACTACCGCATTCCTCATTTCCCGATACAGAACCGGCTGAATATCTGATCCAGCACGTCCGGTTTGACGGTAATTCCTATAATTTCACCCAGCGCATCAATCGCTTCCTGAAGATCAATGCTGACCAATTCAAATGGCATGGACGCTTTTATCGCGTCTGCTGCTGCCGATACGGCTTCAAAACTTCGTTCCAAAGCGCTTTTATGTCTCAGATTCGGAATCAGGGGGCTTTCAGTATGAAAACAGCCCGCAGCTTCTGCAATCAAATCCTTCAGCTCATCCAGTCCCCTTTCATAAAGCGCGGAAATATTCACCAGCGGTATTTTACCCCATGAATCAGGAATATCAAGCTTAAAATTGTCCGGTCTGAGGTCTGATTTGTTTGCAAGCAATATCAGCTTTTTATGCCGAATGCTCTCGTAAACCGCCTCATCTGTTGCTGTCAGAGGCTCACTGCTGTCAACCATGAAAAGAATCAGGTCTGCCTGACAGATACCTTCCCGAGTTTTCTTTATCCCCAAAATCTCCACCGGATCACGGCTTTCATGCAAGCCCGCCGTATCTGTGAGAATAACCGGAATCCCCCGAATGTTCAATGTTTCCTCGATAATATCTCTTGTGGTGCCGGGGACGGGCGTGACAATGGCGCGGTCTTTCTGCAAAAGACAGTTCATCAGGCTTGATTTCCCGACATTGGGTTTGCCTGCAATCAGCACGGAAAGACCCTCCCGCAGAAAACGGGCATTCTCATATTGAGAGAGCAGAACCTTCAACTGCCTGATAACCCTGTTTTCAAGGATTTCAGTTATCGCATCGGCATTGAGAGTTTCTCCCGCATCTTCGGGAAAGTCAATGGCTGCTTCTGTTTCCGTCAGAATCCCGATCAAATCGTCTCTGACAGATTCAATATGCTTTTTCATGCCGCCCCTGATCTGGGCTGCTGCAATCTCAAGAGATTTTTCCGTTTTTGCCGCGACAATATCCATGACGGCTTCCGCCTGCGTGAGATCAATCCGTCCGTTGAGATATGCCCGTTTGGTAAACTCTCCGGGTTCGGCAAGGACTGCGCCTTTTTTCAGCACCAATTCGAGAATGGCGCGCAGCACCGCCGGTCCCGAATGCGCCTGAATTTCCGCCACATCTTCCCGCGTATATGAATGCGGGGCAAACATCAGCGTCAGCAGCACTTCGTCAATGATGCGGTTGTCAGCATCATCGGCAATGCAGCCGTGATAAAGATGATGAGACTGCCGCTTCCCGCTCTCTGCGTCTGTGTTGTAAAACGAGTTTTCAACTCGTTTCCGGTCTCTGCACTCGTAAAACGAGTTTTCAACTCGTTTCCCGTCCTTGCACTCGTAAAACGAGTTTTCAACTCGTTTCCGGTCTCTGCACTCTGCTTTGGAACGGAAAACAGCATTCGCAATTTTCAGCGCATCCGGTCCTGAAATTTTGATAATACCGATACCGCCGGTTCCGGGGGGCGTTGCGATGGCTGCGATGGTTGTCATGGATAGTGTTTGGTATTGTTTTTTCGGTAGGGGCAACCCCCTGTGGTTGCCCTGTATCAAAGGGTAAGCACAGGGGCTTACCCCTACCGGAAAATCTGCCGCCCTATTCCTCTGTCTCCGTCCTTTTTCGGGAGCGGGATTTCTGCGGAAAAATCACAAGCTTTCTGTAAAAGCCCTCGCCCATGCTCTGGGTTCTGACGCCCGTATCGTCTTTCAGGGCAATGTGAACAATCCTTCTGTCATGGGCATTCAACTGACCGATGGTGATGGGCTTTCCGATGCGCTTTGCTTTTTCCGAAAGCCGCGCCGCAAGACTTTCCAGCCGCGCCCGGCGGCTGTCCAAATAGCCCTCAATATCCACCTGTATGCGGATTCGCTGCGGATGATTTTTGTTGACAATTTTTTCAACAAGATATTGAATGGCTTCAAGGGTCTGTCCCCGTTTTCCGATCAGCACCGCCGTATTGCCGCCGTCTGCGGTGATAAAGTCAACAATCCGTTGCAGGGCATTTTTGCCGAGATCCAGATAAACAGCCTCAGCCTCGGTGATTTCTCTTTCTCCCTCCTCATGCCCATCGTGTTCTTCATCATGCACGGGGTCCGGCTCGGACTGCGGCCAGGGCAGCGATTCCGGTGAGATTACATCGTGTTCGATGTCTTCTTCATCGTCATAGTAATCTTCATCGTCATCCGCATCGTCATCCGCATCATCATCCGCATCATCTTCTGGTTTATCTTCAATATCTTCAGAAACAGCCCTTCGGTTCCGTTCAGCCTTTCGGCTCCGTTCAGCCCTTCGGCTCCGCT
>JAIFKL010000369.1 GCA_020049595.1 Desulfobacteraceae bacterium | reverse complement strand
GCTGCGGATTCAGCGGCTTTGATGAGATCGGCTTCCTGAGCTTTGTCATTCCCGAACATGATGTTTTCCCGAATCGTACCGGCAAAGAGAAAGGGTTCCTGAGGCATAAATGAAATCAGGGTGCGGAGATCACAGAGTTTGAAATCCCGGATGTCGGTTCCGTCTATCAGAATCCTGCCGCCGCGTACATCATAAAATCTCGGCAAAAGGCTTAACAGCGTGGTTTTTCCGCTTCCCGGAGGACCGATAATCCCCAGGGTCATGCCCCGCTCTATCTTCAGATTGATTTCGGAAAGCGTGGAAACTTGCAACCTGCCCCCTGCAACCTGCAACCTGTCCCCCGCTTCCAAATTTCCATTATATGAAAACATAATATTTTCAAATACAATATCGTTTTTAATCTCTCGCACAGATGTTGCATTCGGGACATCGGCGATGTCAGGACGGGTTTCCAAAATTTTGTTGATTCTGTCCAACGATGCCTTTCCGCGCTGCACAAGATTTGTCACCGTGCCGATAGCTGTTATGGGCCACATAAGCAGCCCCATATAACTGCTGAACGCCACAAAATCCCCGGCGCTGATGTCTGTCAGAATGGTCTGTCTGCCGCCCACGCAGATAATCACGGCAAGGCTCATATTGGAAAAAAACGTAATCATCGGCGAAAAAGAGCCGGTAATTTTCGCCAATTTCAGATTGTTGGAAACATATTCTCCTGAAATTTTCTCCAGCCCGGATAAAGAATCCTTTTCCCGATTGTATGCCTTGATAATGCGGATGCCGGCGATCCGTTCTCTGACCACTTCCGTAAGTTCCGAAAATGTCTCCTGAACTTCGCCGTACATCAGGTGCATTTTTTTGCTGAAATACCATGACGCCAGCACAACTAACGGCATGGGAGCCAGCGCGAACAGCGTCAGCGTGACATTGATATAAGCCATGAAAGCGATGGCGGCTGTTCCCATGAAAATCGTGTCAATAACCGTGACAACGCCGATGCCGGTCGCCATCCGCACTTGCAGCATATCATTGCTGGCGTGCGCCATCAGATCGCCGGTTTTGGTTTTGTCGAAATAGGAAGGCGAAAGCGTCTGAACATGCTCAAAAAGCTGATTCCGCAAGCCTTCTTCCACACGCCTTGACATGCCGACAAAACAGCGCAGCCATCCGTATCGGAACATGCCGATCATCAGGGCAATGCACACCATATACAACGCATACAGGGACAAGCCCGCCAAATCTATCCTGAAAGCAGTCAGATCATCAACCGCCCGCTTGATAAGACGGGGAAGATAAAGCTGAAACATGTCCACAGCAATCAGACAGACCACGCCCGCGAAAATGGCAAGCCGTTTTTCAATAAGGTAAGGTTTAAGTAAATATATGGATTTCATTTAATTTAATCTACTTAGGAGTTACGCAGTTGAATACTGCTTTTTTTTAACCGCAAAGTTACGCAAAGCAGACCGCAAAGTTTCGCAAAGATATATTTTAAAACTCTGCGTAACTTTGCGGGAACTTTGCGGTCAGATCAGAAAGGCGAATTTCAACTGCGTAATTCCTACTGCTTTCTCTTTTTTTCTTCGTGTTCTTCGTTCTTTTTCGTGTCCTTCGTGGTAAAAAAACTGTTTATCACATTTGAAAAAAGAAGGCAACTTTCAAAGATGATTTGACGATTCTGTTTTAAGCCGCTATGATAATAAAAATTGTGAAGCTGAGATTTATTCGTGTCCTTCGTACTCTTCGTGTTTATTCGTGGATTTTGATCGCTGACTTTTTTTATCGGCGGAGGGATAAAACTATGTCCGATTTCAAATCAAAAGACGAATATGATAAAATGTCATCTGAATTGCAATCTCTTGAAAAAACTTTAAAAAAAAGTCTGGATGAGCGCCGTCTGTGGATCAAAGTTTTTGAAAGCAGCAGTCAGGGAATCCTTATCACTAAAGCAGACGGAACGATTACCGATGTGAACGCGGCTTTTACAAATATCACAGGTTATTCAAGGGAAGAAACTGTGGGCAGAAAACCGAGCCTGCTCAAATCCGACAGGCATGACAAGGCATTTTACACGGATATGTGGCAGACAATTTTTGCCAGCGGACAGTGGGAGGGAGAAGTCTGGGACCGCAGAAAAACCGGCGAAATCTATCCCAAATGGCTTTCCATCACTGCGATCCGAAATGCGGAGAATCAGATAACACATTTTGTCGGCATGTTTACAGATATTACGTCTGTCAAACAGGCAGAGGGAAATCTGGAGCATGTCACGAATTATGATTTTCTGACAGGTCTGCCCAACCGCTCGCTTTTTGATGACCGGCTCAGACAGGCATTGTATTACTCAGGCAGAAAAAAGAAAATGGCTGCGCTCATGTTTCTGGATCTGGACCGTTTCAAACTCATCAATGAGGCGCTGGGACACAGGGCAGGCGATCATTTTCTGGTGGAGGCTGCCCGGCGGATACTTGACTGCGTGAGCAAAAGCGACACGGTTTCACGCTTCGGAGCGGACGAATTTACGGTTCTGCTCACCGGCATCACAGACACGCTTCATGCTGCCAGAGTTGCCGGAAATATTCTTGAAAATGTCAGCCGTTCCTTTGTGCTGGAAGAACAGGAAATTTTTATCACCGTCAGCATCGGCATCACGGTCTTTCCCAATGACGGCGAGGATGTTGAGACGCTGATGAGAAATGCGGACGCGGCATTGTCCTACGCAAAAGAAAAGGGAAAAAACAATTTTCAGTTCTACTCAAAAAGCCTGTACGCGGGAATGACCGAGCGTCTGACGATGGAAACCAACCTGCGGAATGCGTTGACCAACAAGGAACTGTTCCTTTATTATCAGCCCAAAGTTTCGATAAAAACCGGAAAAATTACCGGCGCTGAAGCCCTGATCCGATGGAAAGATGCGGATAACCGTTTTATTTCGCCTGAAAAATTTATTCCTGTCGCAGAGGAGACAGGGCTTATTTTTACGATTTTCGATATTGCGCTCAAAGAGATAAACCGGCTCGGTCCCCAAATCCGAAAACTGAGGAAAGGAGACAATTCTTTCCGTATTGCCGTCAATCTTTCATTCCGGCAGTTTCAGCATCAGAATCTTATTGAAAAAATTAAAAATACTGTAACAGAGTGCAACGAAACCGGCTGTATTGAAATTGAACTGACCGAAAGCACCATCATGCACGAAACCGAAGAAGTGATTAAGATTCTGAAAGCATTAAAAGAAATGGATATAAGTTGTTCCATTGACGATTTCGGCACGGGATATTCTTCTTTGAGCTATCTCAAACGTCTGCCCATTGACACGCTGAAAATTGACCGTTCTTTTATCAAAGATATTCCGGAAGATACGGTCAGCATGTCTATTGTCCGGGCAATCATTGCGCTGGGACACAGCATGAAGATCAGTATCGTTGCGGAAGGCGTGGAAACCGAGGAGCAGTTGAACTTTTTGCGAGATGAAAACTGTGACGAAGTTCAGGGATATTATTTTTTCCGCCCCATGCCGGAAACAGAATTTCTTGCCTTGCTGGAAAAAGATTATCGGCAGACCGCTGACTGAGCCTGCCGAAGTCCGAGTTTCGACAGGCTCAACTTCCGGCTCAGTCAGAGCATGGGAATGAGAGAGCGGTCAGATGCTATATTCCCTGAAGCGTGATGAGAAGCGTTCCCGCCAGCATCAGTATTGCGCCGCCGAGACGGAATGCGAGGTTTTCTTCTTTAAATATCAGGCTGCCGAAAATCACGCCGAAAACAATACTCAGCCGTTTTACCGAAATTATGTATGCGGCTTTTGCCAGCGGCATTGCCAGCCCCTGAAATACGCCTTGCAAAAAAAACAGGCATCCTGTAATAAAGCCTTTGAACGGGTCTTTTCGGAATGAGGACAAACGGATTTTTCCGCATATACAGAGAAAAGCCAATAAAAACAGATTGAAAGCCCCGGTAAAAGAGAAGGTGAAAAAAAGCGGGGAAGAATGGAGGATTCCTTTTTTTCCGATGACTGAGGCAAAGCTGAATATAAATGAGACAATCAGCATCATCCATGAGCCTTTTTCACTGAAAATTGCCTGAACCGGCGCAAAAAAATTCCATTTCCGGGGAATTACATTGAGAATATAACTTCCGGCGCAGATAATCAGAATCCCTGCAATTCCCCATGTATTCGGCAGTTCATTCAGAAAGATGAAGCCGGTAGCGATCATAAACGCGGGCGTAAAAGCCAAGTACGGCACGGTGAGGGAAAGCGGCGAAATTTTGATGGCTTTCATATAAATCACAAAGCCGAAGCCGTTGAGCGGAATGCTTGCCAGAAAACACCAGAAAAATGTCGTATCCAACTGCGGCACAGGAATAAAAAAGAGGCTGACGGCAAACATCGGAAAGCTGTAAACAAGGGGATATGCCAACATCTCATACGCGCTGAGATGAGAGAAAAATTTTTTGACACAGGTATCTCCTGAAGCAACTGCCAGCGCGGTGAGGAGGGACAGGATCAGCCACATCATGATGATTATCTTTCAAGCCGGGACATCTCATACCAATCCGCTATCAAAAACCCTGTTCTCCGTGTCTGATCTTAGCCGGGCGCTTTTCAAGCGGTTTCAGCGGTTTGGTCTGTTTTTAGCCGGGCGCTTTACGATCTGAAAGACCGATCTTTGAAAGCGATTTGGTATCAGACGCCTGACTTGCCTTTCATATTTATGAGTTACGCAGTTGAATTTCACCGCTGTACGCACCTCACCCCCCGGCTCCTTCGGAGAGGGGGCGGGGGGAGAGGTCTGAACTGCGGAACTCCTAATATTTAAAATATTAAAAAAATTCGGTTACAGATACGAAATTTCTCAAGGGCTGTCAAGCCTGAAATTGAAAATATATACTCATCGCCGGCATAAATTGCGCTTTTTTATCGCTGTCATTCTGAGCGGAATGAAGAATCTCAGTAAAACGGGTTTTCTATTTTCAGCCATGCCGTTCTGCTTTTATGTCATTGTTTCAGGAGGCTCAACAGCCTTCTCCGTTGCGCTCGGAATGACATTTGCGAATCACCGTTTCTGCACCGCTGTCTAAAAAAAATAAAATAGTTCTTGACAATTTTGAAAAATATCAGTTTTAGGAGTTATGCTTATGGAATTTCCGCATCGTAAAAATGAACCGCAAAGTTACGCAAAGTTCCCCGCAAAGTTCCGCAAAGGTTTAAAACATATCTTTGCGGAACTCTGCGTTTTCCTTTGCGAAACTCTGCGGTTAAAAAAAAGCAGGATTCAACTG
>JAIFKL010000023.1 GCA_020049595.1 Desulfobacteraceae bacterium | reverse complement strand
CGGTTCCGCTGCCCGCAGGCACGGAATACGCCGCTTCCTCAAAACGCTTCGACCCGGACGTGACTTACAACGCCGATATGAATCAGATTGTGTGGACAGGAGACATTCCCGCCGGACAGACAGCGGAAATCGTGTTTGATCTGAAAGTTGCGGAAACAGCGCAGACCGGCGATGTGATTGCGCCGGGTGAGTGGACGCTCGCCTGCGACACGGACGGCGACAGCGTGAACGACCTGACCGTGACGCCGGAAGACGCCTCAGCCGATGAAGCAGCCGCATCTCCGGGCGTGACGGTGGTTGTCCCGGACAAACCGGAATGTCTCCCCGGCGACGTGAACGGCGACGGAGACATCACGCTTGCGGATGCCGTGACGGTGCTGCAAATTCTTATCGGTGCCGCTCCCGATGCGCCCGCGCTCTGTGCGGACGTGAACGCCGACGGAAAAATCGGATTTGCGGAGCTGCTCGTGATTCTGAGACAACTGGCGATGTGAGGCAAATGTCTGAACCGGATTGTACAGGATTATTCAGGATTGACAGGATTCCGCAAATCCTGAACATCTTGAAAATCCTGTACAATCCTGTACAATCCTGTTCAGATTTCCGGTGGGCATTTCATGCCCACCCTACGTCAGGGCGGCATTCAGCGCAATCAGAATAATCAGACGAATCAGCGGTTCAGACATTTGAATGAGGGCATAACTTCTGATTCTAACGCAGCACCGCTTCAACCGCCGCCGGAATATCCTCATTTTTACTCTCTTTCCACAGATGAAACAGATTCCTGAGTGTGACCTTCATGCCGCTCAGATCATTGTATTTATATGTAATTTTCAAATCTTCCAGCAAAAAATCCCGCGCCTGTTCCCAGCGTCCCGCCTCCTGCGCCACGCGTCCCAACTGATGATAAAGCCCGGCGCTTCCCCGGCGAATCCGGTCCGCAGAATACGTTTCATTCCCCAGCCAGATTGTCAACGCTCTTGCGTAAGCCTGTTCCGCTTCTGAATAGTCTTTGCACAGCAAACTGCCGCGTCCGATCTCATCGAGAATTTTGACAAATTCAAGCCCGGTTCTGCCCTTCAACGCTTCCTGAGGATATTTTTCCACGCCGGAAAGAATCGCTTTTCCCAATGACTTCCGGAGTTCACGGTTCCGGTTTCTGTGTGAATAATCTGAAAGCGTTCTGTAAAGATTGACCGCCGGCATATATGAATTCAGTGAAATATTCAAAGCGGCCCGAAGATTTTCATATTCCGGCTCAATCAGGAGATATTCCAATTCTTTTGCAAACATGGAATTTGATCTTATCATACGGGACACGGCTTTGCTCAATGCCTCATAATATTCACGGAAAGCGGTTTCAACAGCATTCCTGACGACTTCCCTGCCCGGAGCATACAGCACCGCTTTCAGCACACAGGAGAAAATCGGCTGAATCGCGGAAAATGCTGAAATTTGTCCCTGAGGCGCAAGAAATCCCTCTCCGGCAGCTTTCCGAATCATTTCCGGCACCAGATCAAAAGGCAGATGCGCCAGTTGCCGCTGCTGTCTGAGTTTTTCAGTGTAATATCCGATGCCTTTCACATTTATCACTGAGATAAAAGGCGCAAGGCAGAGCAGCATATCCCGCTGAAAACCCGGGCTGAAAACAGACACAAATTGAATACAGCGCAGGAGCGTTTCAATACGCAACGGTGCATTTTTTCCGCCCGTGGTGCCCGATTTCAGCATAAGCAAAATTTCTGCGGGACCGTATCTTTTCAGCAGCGGCAACATGACTTCCAGCGCGAGCGGATAGCCCTTCAGACCTGCGAGAAGCTTCTGAAAATCCCTGTCTCCCTGACAGTCCTCAATCTTGCACCGCGCCAGAATACGCTTTGCCAGCATCGAGGCAGTTTGAAAATTCAATCCCCTGAGTTCATAGACATTATAACCGGCAGCCTGATTCAGAGGCTGCGCTGAATCTTTATCGGAACCGATCAGCACAAATGTTCTGCCGCCCGCAAGTCCGGCAAGAAATTCCTGAATATCTCGCGTGGGGGTTTCCGGCAGAGTCTCAGCGTGATCTAAAATCAGGACATGGCGTTCTTCACGCAGTTTTTCCCAAAGCATTTCCTGAACGGCTGCCTGTCCGAGGGATTGAAAATATCTCTCTGAAAATTCCTCAGACGGAAAGATTCTTTCAGCGATTGCCCTCAGTATTTCTTTCAGGGTTCGGATTTCTTCTGTTTTTATCAGAAGGCTGCAATCAAAATAAAAAACCTGATCCGCAAGCCCGGTGGTCTGCCACCATGTCGCAAGATAGTTCAGAAGCGTGGTTTTTCCCGCGCCGAACCTGCCTTTGACAACCAGCAGATTGTTTCGGAACAGCAGCAGTTTCTCAATCTCCGATATGTCCGTATCCGGCCGGAAAAAACCGTAAGCCGGTTCGGGAAAATGATGGCGCAGGGCGCAGGGCGCAGGGCTTTTCAGGAAAAATTTTCTGCCGGATTCGGGGCTGAAGGATGCCGCGTCAAATTCGTAAAACTCGTAGGGCGGACAAAGCGCAGCGTGTCCGCCAGATGCTGAAATTGCTGACAACATTTCCCCGTCTTTCAGAAAACCGGCAAATTCTTCAGCATTTACAGGCGTAAAAAGGGTTTTTCCCCTTTCACGTTTCCAGGTCGGACTGCCATCTTCTGAAAACGCAAAGGGCTTGAAATCTTTGCATACCAATAAAGTTTGGAGCGAATCGGCTCCGGAGGAATCAGCATCTTTACCGGGGCCGGGGTCCCGAAATTTCATTTTGGCATACTCAACAGCAGAAGCAGGCAGAAAACGCGCCCGGTTGATGCTGTTTTTTCCATACCGTCTGTAGTCACCGGGAATACCCGCTTTGATCGGGTTGGATATTTTACCCGAATTTTCAGAGAAAGCCTCCTGAAACATCGCCTCCCCAAAGATAAAAGGACTTCGGTTGTCCTCCCAGCCAGTCTGTTTGATTCGGATTGTGTTCATCGGCCACCTCCTTATGGGTTTTAGTTCCCTTTATTTTAGGTGATACACAGAAAAATATCTTTCCTTACATTTCGGGGTGCTTCGTCTGCCCCCTTCATGTATATATGCAGGGGGTAAAATTTTTTTTGAAATTTTTTTTATTTCTGTGTCAACGATTTTGAATCTGCCATCGTCGGTCTGTTTATCGCTGACAAAATGCAGCGCAGGCAAAGCCGTATGGACTCACTGCCGTGCGTTTATGGCTTTTTTTACGCCGATTTTAATTTTTTTATCTCACAAATCGGCGATATAAGTCAATGGGGTGAGGATAGTATTAAAAGAGGGGATAAGCGGTATTGAGAGGGTGGTGAAATTCCACTTCTTTGCGGAAGCAGCGCCGGAGTGCTGAAATGCTGTAGAACGGGTTTCAAACCCGTTTTACTGTGCTGAACCATTTCAGCACTCCGGAACGCCGCTGTAGAACGGCCCAGGCTAAAAATAGATAAACCCGTTTTACTCCGGAGTGCTGAAATGAGCGAAGCGACCGAATTTTATAAAATTGGTCAGCACAGCAAAGGAAAGCTGAAATTTCGCCTTGCGGCTCCGGTTTTAATAAAATGACGCACTCCGGAACGCCGCTGTAGAACGGGTTTGAAACCCGTTTTACTGTGCTGAACCATTTCAGCACTCCGGAAACGCTGCTCAAACCTATCCTCCTCGCACTGACTTTTACTTTTTTTTTAAGATTTTCCTCTTTTCTGTGTATCATAACATTTCGCATCTGCTTTTCAATGTAACAAGAATGAATTCGGATATTGTTATTCTCTGTAAAAAATATAAAGCAATTTTTATACCATACAAGACAGTTTTTCCGTTTTTTGACATTTTTTTTCTCATTTTTACCGGAAAAGATTTTGACAAGAGGGGGGAAATAAGGCTATGGGTGAGAGGTCAGGGGTGAGGCCTCTGACCCCTGACCTCTCACCCCTTTTCCAAAGGAGTATTTTTATGAATTATTTCTTTAAAAATTTGATTCCCTGTATGCGGATAAGTCTGAGCATCTTTTTTATGATATTAATTTTATGGTTTATGCCTGATTTGTCCTTCCCGGCTGATGGAACGGATATCATCGGAGAACCTGCCATTGATTTCACCGCGCTCAGTCTGGAAGAACTGAAAAATGTTGAAATTGTTTCAGTATCTAAAAAGCCGGAAAAAATTTCCTCGGCAGCCGCAGCCGTGTTTGTCATCACGCAGGAAGACATCCGCCGGTCCGGTGCCACGACTATTCCGGACGCGCTGCGCCTTGCGCCGGGCGTGCAGGTTGCCCGCATCAACACTCAGGGCTGGGCTGTGAGCGTGCGGGGTTTCGGAGATTTTTATTCCAACAAACTTTTGGTGCTGATTGACGGCAGAAGCGTTTATACGCCTATTTTTTCCGGTGTTTTCTGGGATGAACAGGATATGGTGCTGGAAGACATAGAGCGGATTGAAGTGATCCGTGGACCCGGCTCAACGCTCTGGGGCGCAAACGCGGTCAACGGCGTCATCAATATCATCACCAAGCATACGGAAGATACGCAGGGCGGGCTTATCGCCGCGGGCGGGGGCGCGCAAGAACGCTTTTTCGGAAGCCTGCGATACGGCGATACACTGGGCAATGACGCCCGTTACCGGGTGTATGCAAAATATTTCAACCGGGATCAGTTGGGTGAAGCAGATGCCGATATTTCTCCGAACAGCAGACAATACAACATACTGCTTGAGGACAGCCTCACAGACAACTGGCATTCCGCGCGGGCGGGATTCCGTATTGACTGGATGCCTTTTTTCACAGATTCCTTTACGTTTCAGGGAGATGTGAATACAAACCGGGATGACATGAAAATGGAGGGAACGGTACTGGATCCGCTTTATGAAACATCTGTAATTGAGGGCGGATATCTGATGGGAAAGTGGCGTCATAAATTTTCCGAAACCTCCGATGCCCTGTTTCAGATCTATTATGACCGCACGCGGCGCGATTCGCTTCAGGCAAAGTATGATGTAAATATATTTGATATGGATTTTCAGCATCGCTTTGCTCCGGGAACATGCCACGAAATGACTTACGGGTTCGGTTATCGTTTTATCAGCGATGAAATTGAGAATTTCAAGTCGCTGACCGCCTGCGCGTGACCGTGGGATCAAAGTTTGAACATAATGATTTCAGCGGATTGGAAATACAGCCGAGCCTTCGGTTTTTATTGACCCTTGAAAACCGGCATTCATTATGGGGCGCGGTTTCCCGTGCAGTCAGAGTGCCGGGCAGAGTCGAACATGACGGTCTGACTGTGGGGCGCATTTCGTCTGTAACGGTATTGCCTTCCCGAAAAGAAGCGGTTGAAAGTACGCTGACTGAGGGAAAAAATCAGCCTGACAGCGATAAGGGCGGCAGCGATGATGCGGACAAAGCGATAGCCGTCAGCAGCGGTTCAACGACGATTATCATAGATACCAAAAGCGGGACAGAGGATTTTGACTCGGAAGAAGTGCTTGCTTATGAAGCCGGTTATCGTTTTCAGCCGGGGCCCGGGCTGTGGGTGGATACAACGGTTTTTTACAATAAATACAAAAATCTGGAAACATCAGAAAAAATCATCAGCATCGGCTCTGCATCCGAAAATGACAAACCCTGGAAAGATAACGGATTTGTTTCATCTCCCTATATTCAGAATATGCTTTACACGGACAACCAAATGGGCGGTGAGAGCTACGGCATTGAAATTACTGCTGATTGGCGTCCTGCGGATCAATGGCGTATAACCGCCGCATATTCTTATTTGCAGTTGCGTATGAACCTGACAGGTGCCAGTACAGATGAGCAGACTGAAGCAGAGATTGAAGGCTCCAGTCCCCGGCATCAGATTTCTGTGCATTCCGCGCTGGATGTGACGAAAAATCTTGAACTTGATCTGCGGCTGCGTTATGTTGATGAATTAGCCGCAAAGGGGACAGACAGTTATACGGCTCTGGATGCCCGGCTGGCATGGAGACCTTTCAGAAATCTTGAATTATCGGTGGTGGGACAGAATCTTTTTGACCCTCGTCATTCCGAATTTTCAAAACTTGAGGTGGAACGAAGTGTTTATGGAAAAGCGGCATGGCATTTTTAAACAGGTTGCAGGTTGCAGGTTGCAGGTTACAGGTTACAGGTTACTCATGAAGACACGAAATGAAAAAACACCTATTTCCACGGCAAACCCCACCCCCTGCCCCAATGCCGTTAAGTTAAGGGCGGATGCGCCGGCCCAGGCTAAAACAGATGTTCCCTCTCCCCTCCGGGGAGAGGGTCAGGGTGAGG
>JAIFKL010000330.1:5348-5840 GCA_020049595.1 Desulfobacteraceae bacterium | reverse complement strand
GGGTGGGGTCTGCCGGGGGGTGGGGTTTCAACCGCTTAACTCCTAAATATAATACGAATATTGAAGCGGAGGAACTTATGAGAAAATATCTCCGATCTTTGCTGAGAATATCTCTTTGTTATAAAGGCTTATCTGCTTTGATTTTTATTGCCGCAGTTGTGAGCAATATCTATGCCGCCGAGATTGTGCTTTATGACGGCGTACAGTCTGTTTCCGGCTTGGGCGCTCCGGACAGACAGGGCTGGTTTTCCAATCTTTCGGTTTCTGTTTCAGCTTTATGCGGACTGTGTGAAAAATGCGCTCTCATCAGCCCGGATTCTTTCTGTTCCTGCGATCCTGCCTTTGTGATTCCCTGCGCTTCTTCTGTAACTCTGAAACTATGCGAAATCACCCGTACTTTCGCACAACAGAAGGCAGAACAGGGAATGACGAATCTGAACACTGTCGCTGACGTGAAAGATATCGCCGGTTATTTCAGTAAACTGCCCGATA
>JAIFKL010000330.1:0-5312 GCA_020049595.1 Desulfobacteraceae bacterium | reverse complement strand
CGCATCCGAATATGCCGATGCTTGACCGTTTTATCGGCTTTACGCTCAGATTTGAAGTGCAATTGGTAACAGAAACATCGGAAAGCAGGGATCAGGCAGGCTTCAGTGTGATTGTTATCTGCAATGATAAAAAGGGCTTGGAATTGGGATTTCGGAGCTGTGAAATCCGGGTCAGAGATGACAATCCCGATTTTACCGCCGGGGAAACCGCAAATCCTGACACTGCAAGTATGATGCCTTACACGCTCGTGATTCAGGGAGACGGCTACAAACTGTATGCGGACAGCGACCGTCTCAAAGAGCCGATTCTGAGCGGCAGGCTCCGGGATTATACTGCATATCAGAAGGCTTTTTTTCCGAACAGTTACAATACGCCTGATTTTCTTTTTTTCGGAGACAGCAGCACGCTTGCCGGAGCAGAAATCAATCTTGCATCTGTCAGCGTCCGTATTCACGGGAAACGGGGAGATATAGACGGAGACGGTCATATCGGCTTGGCTGACGCCGTGCTTGCGTTTCAGGTATGCGCCGGAACTGCCGCTCTTTCGGGCTTTCCCGAATACAGAATTTCCGATGCGGACGTAAACGGCGACGGACGCATCGGACTGGAAGAAGCGGTTTATGTATTGAGAATTGAGAATTGAGAAGTGAGAAGTGAGCCCATCTTATTAAAAACGATTTCTCAATTCTCAATTCTCACTTCTCACTTAATTCGTCTATTTTATTCAAGCCTTCCATCAGAAGCCACATAAAATCTGCTATGGGACTTCCTTCTGCCTGCTGTGCGGAAAGCCCCGGAACGAATTTGAATCTGCCTTCTTTTTCTTTTAACAACTCAAAAAAAGCCTGCTGACCTGAGTTTTCGCCGAATACAGCGCGAATCAGTTCGCCGTCTCTGAAAATCAGCTCTGCCGATCCTTTGGATAATTGCATCAGATTCAGTATGCCGGTTTTCTGATTCTGATGCAGCGTCTGAAATAATTCTGTGGGCGGCATTTCGGAAAGTTTTCCCACCATTCCCGATGCAAATTCCTCAGACCTTACAATATTTGTCTGTGCCAGACGACGGGCAAGGAGCCGGGCAAAATACATCTGAAGCGAAGGGAAACGGTTTAATATTTTTCTGAAATCCTTACCGCTGATAAATAAAACTTTTGTAGTTTCAACCCCTTTTACCGTTGCCCCCACCGGCTCGCCGGAAAGAAGGCTCATTTCTCCGAAAACTTCTCCTTTTTCCAGAAATGTGATGGTCAGTTCGTCATTGCCCAATATTTCAACTCTTCCCGATACAATAATAAAGAGATTGATGCCGGGGTCCCCTTTTCTGATGATTATATGCCCGGGCGGAAATTTTTTAAGTTTCAGAGAAGAAACAATATCTTTGATGCTGGATTTGTCAATTGCCTGAAACATTGAGAAATTACTCAGCAGATTTGCGGTTGCGCCGATATCGTCGTCATGTTTTTTGACGCTGCTGTCAGGGCTGCCGGTCTTTTTTAATGCCGCATCTTCCGGTTTTTCATATATCAGCCGTATTCTTCCCGTACAGCCGCTGCAATCAAATGTTGCATCTTTATTGTTGTTTATGCCGGATGCTTCAATGGTTTTGCACAGGGTCATCACTTCTTTCATATCTGCGGCAAGTGTGATGCAGGTCGGTTTGTTTTCTTCCACTGAAAGCGCCAGACCTTTTAATCTGAACTCGTCATCCATTTCATAAAGGGGACAGTTGCTGTTTTTGATAATTTTAAAAATTGCTTCAGGATTGTTCATTCATCCTCCTACAATAATTTTATCCGCAAACGGATTTTTTTCAGCCGAAACAAAAGCGGCATTGTGAAGGAACATTACAGCATTATTTTTTTTATTTTCAACTTATCCAATATGGTTTGATTTTACAAGTAAAAAAACAGCATTTTCATCATCGGGTATCTGAAGCAGCATATTTCCACCGGTAAATACACCTTTCACCCCATTGACATATCACACTGTTTTAAATAAATTAAAAATTATATGATTGAAAAGTTTTCAAAAAGGAGCGCAAACATCAGACCGGGTGATTTTTTTTGCGCTCCGATAAAGGATGCGGTCATGCCATATTGTAATTTTACCCTGACATGTACATATCATAAAGAATTGGCAGCCCAAAGCAACAAGATTGCCGAGGGCATGATAAAAAAATATTGCGAATCCGGAACCGAATGTGTTTTCCGATATATTTATGAGTCCTTGGGCAGAGATTTCCGACTCCCGCTGGGACTGGCACCGGGCAATGTGGAAAAACTGACTGAAATTATTGAAAGAGCCAGAAAAAAAGGTTTTCAAAAATCAAACAGATGTTGGGAATATCAGCAGTGTCCTGCGGAAAGAAGGGGTGAATGTCCTGCCTTTTTGAACAAAGAGGATCAATATTGCTGGGTAACACAGCAGACTCTCTGTGACGGAAAAATTCAGGGGAGATATGTGGACAAAATCAAACATTGCGAAAAATGCGATTTTTATAAGCATAGGAAATCGGTGAAATAAATTACCACGAAAGCACGAAAGAAACGAAAATGCGAAAATTTTCTTATCATTCGTGCCTTTCGTTATTTTCGTGTCCTTCGTGGCTGCACTTTGGCTTTTCAAACCTCAAACTATATCGCAATCCGTGAATCCACGACAAACACACCGGATTCGTAAGCCATCACCGGATTCAGGTCCATTTCCTGAATCATCGGCAGATCGCCGACCAATTGGGAAAGCCGCTGAACGGTTTCAAGAAGTTTTGCACGGTCAACGCCTTTTTCGCCCCTCACGCCTTTGAGCAAAGCTGCGGTTTTAATGCCGTCGAGCATTTCTTCCGCCTCAAATTTCGTGACCGGCGTAAGATTGAACACCACATCTTTCAGCACTTCCACATAAATCCCGCCGAGTCCGAACATAATCAGGTGTCCGAGTCCGGGTTCCGACTTTGCGCCGAGAATCACTTCTTTTCCGCCGGGCATGAATTTCTGAATGAAAAATTTCAAATCATCAGCCTTGAGTCTGTCCGACATCTGCCTGACCGCGGCTTTTACCGCAGCCCCGTCTTTCAGATTCACGGCAACACCGCCCATGTCGCTTTTATGCACCACGCTTGTCGAATCCGCTTTGACCACCACCGGAAAACCGATTTCCGCCGCGGCTTTTTCCGCGGCTTCCGCATTGTCTGCCATGCGCCAGGGCGCAACCGGAATATTGTACGCGCTCAGGATTTCATAAACATCGGCAGCGGAAAGAATTGTCTTTCCCGCGGCTTTTGCTTTCTCGATAATGCCTTGGGCTTTTGCCTTATTGACATCGCTGAAAATCGTGGGCTTTCCGATGTCGCGTTTCCGAAGCTCGCTGTAGCGAACCAGCGCAGCCATTGCCCGCGCCGCTTCTCCCGGAAAACTGAAACACGGCACAGCAGCATCTTTCAGGATTCTCACGGTTTCGCCCCATTGACGGGGATCGGTCATCAGATTGCAGACAATGGGCTTTTTCTTGAGCTTGTTGACCTCGGCAATCTGTTTGGCAATGCTTTCCGTATCAACAAAGAAGGGCGTGACAAAATTGATGAAAATGCAGTCAATCTGGTCTTCTTCCAGCATCACGTCCATTGCGGCGCGGTAATGCTCCGCCAGACCCGTTGCCAGCACATCGGTGGGATTGCTGACCGAGGCTTCGGGAAAGAGTTTTGCCTTGAGCGTGGCAATCGCTTTTTCGGAAAGCGGCGGCACTTCCAAACCCGCATCGCCGAAAATATCGGTAGCGATAACGGCGGGACCGCCGGTGTTGGTAATCATGCCGATGCGTTTTCCCTTGGGAACAGGCTGGGAGGCAAATGCCACGGCAGCCTGACAAAGTTCGCCTTCATCTCTGAAAGCAAGAATGCCCGTTTTTTTAAAAATCAGTTCGGTGGCAATGTCAGCCCTTGCAAGACCGCCGGTGTGGGAAGATGCGGCTTTGGCACCGGCTTCTGTTCTGCCCGCTTTCATGGCAAGTACCGGTTTTTTTGCCGCAACTTCTTTGGCGACTTCCATGAATGTTGCCGCGTCCCGAAGCCCTTCCACATAAAGCACAACCGCCCGGGTGCCGTCGTCGCTGCTAAGATATTTCAGAATTTCCGGAATGGTGATATCGCAGGCATTGCCGTTGGAGGCATAAATTCTTGTACCCACGCCCATCTGGGAAAATGCCTGATGAATGACTTCCGCTACGCCGCCGCTCAGAGCGGTAATAGAAATATGTCCCACGTCCGGTTTTGTATAGGTGAAATTGCAGTAGGCGCGTATATCCGGGTCGCTGTTGATGATGCCCTGACAATTGGGACCTAAAATTCGGATGCCGTATTTTTTTGCCCGCGCCAGAAAATCTTTTTCAATTTCAACGCCTTTGGGTCCTGTCTCTGAGAAGCCGCCGGAATTGATGATGATATTTTTGACTTTTTTCTGCCCGCATTCTTCCACAGCCTGCGGCACAAGCTTTGCGGGAATGACCATGTGAACAACGTCAACGCCGTTTTCTTCGGGAACGTCGAGAATGGATTTGTATGCTTTGATGCCCCGAATTTCAGGCGCATTCGGATTGATGGGATAAATGGGTCCTTTGAATCCGAAATCCAGCAGGTTCTTGATGACCCGGTTCCCGATGTGAAGTTCTTTGACAGATGCGCCGATAACCGCAACAGATTTGGGTCTGAACAATGATTCCAACATATATTTTTCTCCGTGATTTTTGAAACAAGAAAATAATTTTTTGCCACGAATGACACAAATTTTTGCCACGAAAAAACACGAATTGTTTTTAGAAAACAATTTTCTCGTTCCCATGCTCTGCGTGGGAACGAAAATATAGAGGGAAGCCCCTGTGCTTCCCCCTTTTTCGGGCAACCGCAGGGGGTTGCCCCTACGGGACGCGGAGCGCCCGGGCTGCATTCCCACGCAGAGCGTGGGAACGAGAAAGACAGCGACAGATTTATTTTTTCGTGTCTTTCTCATTTTTCGTGTTTTCGTGGTTCATTTTTTCAACTACTTTTTTCTCTCTTCCAATTGCTCGATAAACGCTTCCACGTTGGTTTTGGTCTGCTCGTCAGAGACAAGGCGCATATCGTTCAAGTCTCCGTTGATGGTCAGCGAAGGCAGACCTGTCTCCTTTTCAAGGCGCTGGGGCATACCGTAGCGGCAGTTGGAGTTGTTGGGGCAGGTTTTGGCGTCATGATAAATGATGCCGTCAACCTTGAAAAATTCCATCATATTCTTGATGTAGCGCTCTTTTGCCTTGTCCGAGCGCACGATAAAAAGTTCCGT
>JAIFKL010000148.1 GCA_020049595.1 Desulfobacteraceae bacterium | reverse complement strand
TCAGCACGGACAGAAAGCGTGTCACTCTGAGCTTTGATGACGGGGGCTTGGGCGATAATGACGGTATTGCGGATCGGAAAATAATCTGTGTCACGGGTCTCGGCTATGCAAAGATCAAAGAGGATACGAAGCCGTCTCCGGAGCCGTCGTCGGAGTCCGGCGGAGGCGACAGCAATTGTTTTATATCCACGGCGGCAAAGTAGGGGCAACCCCCCGTGGTTTCTCGTTCCCACGCTCCGCGTGGGAACGTCCCGCGACCGTTTTCAGAGGACGCGGAGCGTCCGGGCCGCATTCCCACGCGGAGCGTGGGAACGAGATCAGGTGCGTAACTCATATAGATATAAACGATTTTTTATATTTTGTCCATTCTTAGCCTTCAAATAGATTTATCTTGTTGTAATAATTATTTTTTTATATATTCATAATTATGTTATATAAAGAAAAAGGCAGACAGACCGTTACAGCCCGTCTGCCTTCTGTGAGTAAAGCGGGTTTGAAACCCGCTCTACAGTTTATCTTCCTCCCGCTACCTTCATTATGTCTTTGACGGTGATGCAGCCGTCATTGTCCATGTCGAAGAACGGATCGTAATTTTCCTTTCCTTTGCAGGTGTTCCATATCGCCGAAACTCTTGCAATATCCGCATCGTTAATTTTGCCGTCCCCGTTGAAGTCGTGATACAGCGTTTTCCCGGATGCGCTCACCGGGACATCCGGCGTGCCGAAGTCAATCACGGTGCTGTCAAGGAAGGCATCCGCAGATATGACGGTCGCAAATGTCTCATGTGCCCCGATTTCAAAGGGAACTTCCTTTGCCGTGAGTTCTGTCTCTCCCCGATAGCCTCTGACTTCGAGGTGACACAGCCCGCCCTCTCCGACTGCTCTCAGCACAACCCGGTATTCGCCTGAGTCGAGTTTCGGCAGAGACACAATTTGATGCCCGTCTGCATCTGTCTCGAAAGTCGCTCCCGGAATTTCCCCGCCTTCTTTGCCGATCATTCTGCCCTGCGGGTCATAGACAAAGAGATCAGCCGGGGATTTCAGCGTAATCGTGATCCAGAGCGTGTCCGGATTCGGCGGAGAGACCTCGATATGCGGAATCACAGGATTCTGCGATTTGCGCCAGTCCTCTTTCATGCCGAGTTCCGGGTTGTCGAGAGTCGGCGCAGAAAGCGTAACTCCTGAGAAATACACGATCATGTCATTGTAGTCACGGTCACTGCCCGGTATTGCCATGTCTTCCAATGCCACGGCGTTTCTGAATTCGCTGTCGCCGTCCGTTATCTTGGCGATCTGCCCGAAGTACATCTCATGCTCCGGGTTTGACGAGGCAAGAGAGAAAATCGGGTGTTTTGCCGTGTCCTTTGTCGCCGGGTTTTTGGAAAGAGCCGCAAACGTGGAGTTCGGCACGAGCATTGCGGCAAAAGTATCGCCCGGGTTCATAGTGAAGGATTTCTGCCCCTGATACACGCCCTTGTTCCGGTTCGGTTCTTTGCTGCTTCCCAACTGTCCGCTGAAACGTGCGCCCTCGGTTTTGTCGGAGATTACGACATAACCCTGTTCGGATTTCGACATCACGCGTCTTACGGCTTCGGCAATGAACTCCGGCGAGCCGGGTTCGAGCGATTCCATGCCCTCAAGGCTGAATATCCCGAGTTCGCCTTCCCACGCCCCGCCGTCAAAAAGATAGTCAGCTTTCACGATGCCGGTTTTCCCGACTGCAAACACGCCTGCTCTGAATCCTGTGCAGGTCCCCGGGTCGGAACAGGAATCGGGATAAGAAGCCGGATCGTTCGGGTCCGTTTCCGCTTCGTATTCCTCAAGGTTGCTGTAGCCGTCGCCGTCCGGGTCCGCCGAAGCGTCACTGACAAAGGGGTTCAGATTGTTGGCGGTTTCCCATGCGTCCGGCAAGCCGTCATTGTCCTTATCCGTATTGTCTCCCGTATCGTCATTTTCAGGAATAAAAAGCCCGCCGATGTCATAAATCGTTCCGTCTTTGGCTGTATCATCTCCTAATTCACCGTCATTTAAGGTAAAAGAAGCCGTCAATATAGTTTTACCGCCAATCACAGCTTTCCCGAATTGCGCTTTGGGCAATAAATCATACCATTTAATGCTGCTTTCCTCAAAATTCGGCGGTATCGGTCCGTATTTACGGTACTTTAATGAAGTCAGCGGAATCTTGCTTCCATTGACCGTAATCATGTCCGCACCGCCTGAGTTTTCTACTGTTATCCCATGATAAAGCACTCTGATATTAGCGCTACTGCAAGGAATATCAAATTCGATCAAGCCCTGCGGATAAGTACCGTCAGGGTCTTCATTACCATTTCCGGCATCTTTTTCGGTCTTTGAAACCACATTTCTTATCGCACAACCGGAAGAAGTAATTTCTACGGTAAGATAATTACCGGTATCCGCACTTGGCAATGAAGTTACGTTGTGTTGCAGGCTGTCAGATATTCCGTCTCCGTTGCCGTCACTGCTGGGCGCACCCTTTTCAACAATATCCGATATGCCGTCCGCATCTGTATCCGGACATGAAATGACAATCGTTACATCCTCAGAAATCTGAGAAAGCTCATTATAAGACATATCGTAAGTGTGCATCTTAGCAGGGTCAAAGTCCAAAAGAGTACTTCCGCTATTCATACTCACAACTTTGAAATTGACAGTAAAGAACTTGGGAATATTGGTAAAAGCATAACCATTTGATGCGCTGAAAGTGATATTACCTTTACTATTATTATAAGTTTCGTAAAAACTGCCTAATGAAAATTCTTTCCTGATGCTGTTGACTTGCAGGACGCTCGGATCAAAGTGCAGATAACCCTCTGTTACTATAAAAAATTTCGAGGAAGAGATTTTGAAGGTAACATCAAAATTGTCACCCGTACAGACCGGAGAAGGATTGGAAACCGCCTCCAGAATCACATCAGCATTAGGACGATATTCATAAGCACCGATATCACAGCCTGACCCGTAAGGTCGTGTTTTGCCGCGCTGGTCAGTATTGCCGACTTCCGCACCGGCGCAGACAGCGTTATCTGCCTTGTCAATCGCCGGACTGCCCGCTAACAAGGCGTAAGTCTGAGTAAAACCGCCGTTGTCTTTGAGCGTGTTAAGCAGAGGATTCGGGTTGACAATATCGCTGCCTGTTCCGATATCGCCTGTTGCGCCGGTTATATCTCCGATCAGGTTGTTGTGATTGCCGGTGATGGGACCTGAGACATCAGGGTGAACAGTGCTTGTGGAAAGGTCAGAGTTACCGGCAATAATAGAATTGATGATTTCGACAGTGCCGCTTTTTCCTGTCGTCGGATTAACAAGGTTGCAAACCCCTCCGCCATTAGCATTTTCATAGACAGTTCCATTTGAATCAGGAATACCTGTTTTATTGTTAGTAATAGTACTATTAATTATTTTTAATATAGGAGGAGTTTGAATACTAAATCCATTTGAAAGTCCTCCTCCAAACCTTCTTGATGAGCTACCGCTGATGGTACTATTGATTAAAGTTGCAGTACCAGTATTGTAAATTCCACCCGCATACAGTCCTGTATTATCAGAAATGGTGGTGCTATCTACTGTAAGGGTTCCGCCATTTCTAATACCAGTTCCAATAAAAGAAGTACCATTAGTTTTTATGATGCTATTTTTTATATTCATGGTCGAATCGCTGTTATTACTAATACCTGTATCGCTGTTATTACTGATAACACTATTGCTTATCAGAGCAACACCTTGTACTGAAGCTTGACCGTCTTGTGTCCATGTATTATTATAGACTCCTATTCCATCGTTATCCTTAATAAAAGAATTCCTGATTGTGAGTTTTCCTCCATTGTTAAATATGCCGGTATTCGATGATAAAGCCAAACCGCTACCTTTGCTTTTCTCAACAGTGCATGAGTCTATTGCAAGTTCACCTGTCTCATTGAAGATTGCAACATTACCCGCTGTGCTTGACGAGTAATTATGTACAACTAATTTATTCAATGTTAAGTTGCCTCCAGAACGGATATAGATAAAACGACCGCTCAACTCTGCCTTACCCGAACTTGTTCTTTCGAGAGTTGCATCATTACCATTGATGGTAATAGAACTTTCTATAATAAGCCAATTTAACGCCGACCGATTAATAAAATCTTCAAGAGTTTCACCGGGAATTTCAGTTATGACAACATTCTGCGTATAAGTCGCACCTTGCTGCAATTCAATCACATCAGCCCCGCTCCCCGCCAAACAAGCATCCACAGCCGTATCCGTATTAGCGGCCTGAATTGCTTCCAACAAAGAACACTTGTTATCTCCTGAGATAGCGGCGATGTCGGTAGTAGTAACGGAAATCGTAGCTGCCCATGCCTCACCCGCAAACACTATCAGCATCATCGCAAAGAAAACCCGTTTAAAATTCATCTTGTTAAACATAGCTTGATTCTCCTTTCTTTCGTAAATTTCAATATCATGTTGAAAAACCTTTTTCAAAATTACACCCCGCTATCTGCAAGGATTGTGTTTAAGAAAGGATTACGGATTCTTAGCCATACTGAAATCCTTTCTTACACACAATCCCTGTAGATGAGGGCTGTGTTTCTTGCTCTGCGATAAAAGCAGACTGATTTAATTCATTAAATTTTTATACCGAACTCGATTTATTACGATATGACCGGTGAAAAGGACATAATCACCCAGTCTTTAAGACCTTTTCCCGGCGTGGATGCGGAATATCTGAAAGAAAAGATTGAAGCGACAGAAGCGCAGGGCTTCTTTTTCGGAAGGTGTGATCCGGTGAGGAAGCTTGAAGATTTCTCGCTGCGCTCGAAATGACAATAATAGAACCCGAAATGACAGTAGAAGGCAAGACCTTTGACGGAGACGCTCTGATTCATCTGACGAATCCTTTCTGCGCCGCAAATAAAAAGGGCGCAGACTCTTGTTTAAGTCTGGCTGAGGTACCTCCACGCACCCGTTCCGAGACATAAACAAGAGCCGCGCCCGCTCGGGCGCGTCTCCGTCTGTATCGTTCCGGGGACTAAAAATTGCCAGTTTTCAGTCAGAGCGACAAACACGTTAACGCTGAATTTTATTTTCGATTTTCTTTAGCTGTTATTTCATAGTCCTATAATTCATATTCAAATATCAAATAATTCATTTATAATATAAACTTGTTCATTCTGTCAAGGATAATTTTAAAAATTAAGAATTTTTTTTCACCGGCGTCTCTCATTCAATTCACAGCGGCGGGGCGACAGCCGTTGTCCGCCTGATTAATTCATCAGCCCGTCAATTGTTATTTCCGTTGCCTCTGAACAATCTCTGAAAGCAC
>JAIFKL010000151.1 GCA_020049595.1 Desulfobacteraceae bacterium | reverse complement strand
GATGCGCTCGCCGATGTCTTTCACCGTCTCCTCAAATTTCAAATTCAGGTCTTCATAGCGAATTAGTATCACTTTCTCAGTATTGCCCTGTGCTTTTGCAAAATCTGTCCATGATTCCGCATGACGCTTCCATCTGTGCAGCATGGTGGGCGATTGCTCTTTCTGATAGCGAAGATTTCCGCCCCGGGGTTCGGCGCGCATAAACTCGCCGACCGTCTCGGTTTTGGGTCCCTCATCCCAAGGAAGGTTTTGAATAATCCGCCAAAAACTCACCATCACATCACGGGGATCACGATAGACATAGAAGATATGAAACTGCTCGGAAAGCGCATCTGCAATGCTTGAGAAAAAGTCAAAATGATGATGAGATTTGACAATGTTCAAGCCGGGCTTGTCCTGCATGTTTTTGAAAAAAGCAAGAAATGCCTGCGGCGCATGAAAATTCAGCCCCAGATCAAAATCAAAATTAATCCAGGGCTGGGCGATGTAGTCAAAATTGAGTGCCAGCGTGTTCATCAGAAAATGCGTGCCGGAGCGTTCATGGCTTATGACTATTGCTTTTTTGGGAATTGAGAATTGAGAATTGAGAATTGAGAATTGAGAACTTGAAGGCTGAGGCTTCTGTTTGCTGTTCAGAAGCGGAGCCGCAAAGGCAGGCGCACGATTGAAAGCGCAATGAAAACCTTCATTCAGTGAGATATAGATCAGCTTATATTTTTCCGCCAAAATTTCAAGGCTGCGCTTTGTGTAAAGCGAGACATGACCGTTACGCGGCGCGGCGTACCACCAACTTAGACCGATTTCAGCAATATTTTCAGGCTGTAAAAGCGTGCTGAAAAGAAAAATGCCTTCCGCATCGAGAAATGAGACAATCTCCTGAAAAAAGAGGTCCGGCTGAGGCGTATGTTCCGCAACTTCAAAAGCCAGAACAAGATTGAATTTCTCATCGGACTTGGGATTTGCCGAGTCATAAAAAGGATCAAAGCTGACAACATGAGCAAAACCCAAAGACCGAAGCCGCCGAGCCAAATTTCCGTCTCCGCCTCCGTAGTCAAGGATTTTCAATGTCTCTTTGTATGCGCCGAACAGACGGTGAATCTGTTCCGCGTTGGCTGCGGGTCTGCGTTCTGCAACGTCAGGGTCTGCGAGAAGATATTGCTCATTGTATATCTCTTTTTTGACTCGCTCGAAAGACCAGCAATCAATGAAGTCTGTAAACAGAAACCCGCATGTCTCACAGCGAAAGTAGTCCGCCGACACACCCGCATCAGGAAAGACTTTTCTGTTTTTGTCAAGGCAGGTCTTGGAGACATCAAGCGAACCAAACCACCGGGCTTTTCCGCCGCAGCATTTGCATCGCGAGACATTTGCCGCCGCATTTTCACCGGCTGCGAGCAGATGAAGTTCGGCTGCGGCACGGTTTATGACCGGCTCCCATTGTCCGAGCCTTTCCTGCCGGAACAGCCGCATCACTTTGGGATACCAGAGGCTGTCCTCACGATGCAGCAGCCACCGCCAATCCGGAGCAAAAGGAAGCAAGAGCCAGACAGGTTTAGCCAACGCACCGGCAAGATGCGCCACTGCCGTGTCAACGGTAATCACTACATCTGAGAGAGAAATGACTGCGGCTGTTTCTGAAAAATCGCTCAGTTCCAGCGACAGATCAACTACTTTTCCCTCGAATCCGTATTGCTTCAAATCTGCCGCCCGCTCTCCGACCTGAAGGCTGAAAAATCTTGTGTTCGGAACAGCGATAAGCGGACGAAAAAGAGACAAAGGCACGGAGCGGTAATGATCTTCGGGATGCCTCCAACCGCCTGCCCAGACAATGCCGATTTTCACTTCACGAATGCCTTTGAAATGCTCTCTCCATTTTTCGATAAGTTCCGGAGATGCTGAGAGATACGGCAGGTCTGCCGGAATCGTATCTGCCTTTGTTCCGAAGAGATAAGGCAGACTGAGCAAAGGGCAGTGAACATCAAAAGCCGGCGGAATCTGCTCCTTTGAGATAAGCAGACCGATCTCAGGGATACGGGAAAACATTTTTATGAGTTCTTTTTCGCACTGGACAATAATTTTTCCCCCAAGCTGTTTCACCGAAGAAACATAACGGATGAAGTGAATCGTGTCTCCCATTCCCTGCTCGGAATAAAGCAGAATCCGTTTGCCGTTCAGGGGGCTGCCGTCCCACTGAGGAACCGGAAAATTCCGTTTTGTCGCGCGCAGCGGCTCCGACTCCCAGCGCCATTGATATGCTTTCCAGCCATTTTCAAAATCCCCGCGAAGCAGCAGCACAATTGACAGGCAAAGATGCGCGAGCGCGTAATCCGGCTTGAGACTGATGGCTTTCCGGTAGTATTCGGCAGCTTTGTCAATATTGCCCTTTAGTCTCTCCAAATTCCCGATATTGATATAAATATCAGGAAAATTCGGATTCAGAGACAAAGCCCGGTCATAGCTTTCCGCTGCCTCGTCAAATCTGCCGAGTTCTTTCAGCGCAGCCCCGAGACATCTGTGCGCTTCGGCAAAATCTGGCATCAGCGAAACTGCCTTTCTGTAATTTTCCAAGGCTTCCGAAAGTCGTCTCGCTTCCTTGAGAATTTCTCCGAGCGAAAGATATGCCTCGATATAATCCGGCTTGAAACGGATTGCCTCCCGGAAACTTTCGGCTGCTTTTGCCGGATTGCCTTGAAGTCTGAACATCTGGGCGCAATTGTAATGCAGTTCTGCGCTCTCAGGCTTCAGCGAGAGAGCTTTTGAGAAAAAACTTATGGACAGATCAAATTTTCTTTCCTGTGCATAGAGTACCGCCAGCCGGTGAATCGCCTCAAGATGTTCTGGCTGTAATTCAATGATTTTTTTATAAATTGTCTCGGCTTCTTTTAAGTGACCGGACTGATGACAATGCGAAGCCTGATTGAATTGCTGCTGAATGTTCATATATGAAATTTCTCGCAAAGACCGCAGAGAGCGCAAAGGAAAGCTTTTTGCTAATGGTACAGACACGGTGATGAACCTTATTCATGTCATTCCGGGCGGAGCAAAGAATGACATAAAAGTAGAACGCGTTTTAAACCCGTTTTACTGAGATTCTTCGCTCTGCTCAGAATGACATTTCTAACTCACTGCTTTTGCACAGCTATCTTATATCTCTTTGCGTTCTCTGCGGCTTTACGAGAAACCTTTTATCGTTCTACTATAAGTCTCAGTTTCCCCTGATGATACGCAACAAGTCATTTGACAAATCCTTTTTATTTGCTGGCTTGCCGGCTTCGGAAGGGGTTCGTGAGCAGACATCTGTTTTCCATATTCCCACATTTTCCTCAAGATTGACCTCGTTCCATTTGGGATGTCCGCTTTGTCTCAGCTCCGCGATATTCTCCCTTATCACCCTGCCTAATTGTCCGAGCTGCCTGCACCGCATCTGCCGGTAAGGGTCTGAACTGCCGGAAAAATCATAGCTGATGAGTACGGCTTTTACAGCAATGGTCGGAATGGTCTGGCTGAACCAGCCGTAATCGCCGGCGCGAATCTCACTGGCAATGTATTCCTGAAGCATTTTAGGATCATTCATCGGAACAAAATGAACACCTTCGAGCAATGAGGCATATTTTGAATCGGATTTGAGTTTGTCAAGATTGCTGAAAAGCGTGACAGGCTTTCCGGCAACATAGATCATAGCGTCCGCTTCGCCGGTTAATACGCCGGTTACAGCCTCGTCAGGCTTCAGATTGTCAACAAAGCGGATCTGCTTTATGCCCATGAGATGTTGCAGATTCTGGGACGTGAGCCAGTTTCCGCTGCCTTCGGTTCCGATGACGACCCGCTTTCCCTCCAAGTCCTGAAAACTGCGGATTTCTCTCCGAGCAAAAAGATGAACTTCTTCATTGTAAA
This sequence comes from Desulfobacteraceae bacterium, assembly GCA_020049595.1. Classification (GTDB taxonomy): domain Bacteria; phylum Desulfobacterota; class Desulfobacteria; order Desulfobacterales; family JAIFKL01; genus JAIFKL01. The sequence goes on along the minus strand of JAIFKL010000151.1, from coordinate 1,449 downwards.
AAGAAAAAATCAGCCGCAGTTTTCCGGCGACGCGCTTTGTCTCAGGATTTTCGGATCGCCCCAGAAAGCCCAAAACATCGGACTGCACCATGGCAATCGCGGCATTTTCACGGCTTGTGATACGTTTGATATTGGCGATAGAGCCTTCCGAATCTTTCACAATAATATCTAAACCCGCTTTTTTCGCCATGTTTGCAATTTCCTGTCCGAATCGGAAATATGTGCCTGTTTTGGCTCCTGTCACCATGCCGATACTCTCGTCTTTCTGCGCCGCTGCGCCGCAGGGGATAAGCAATATGCCGATGAGGAATACAGAAGCCGCTTGTCTCAAAAACAGATTTTTTTTCATATCGCAACTCTTTGTATGATAAGTATTTGTTCAATTTTCAGGTTTCCGGCAGTCTTTACATATAAAACAGACGGGCAGGGTGGGCAGCAAGCTGTCCACCCTACTACTACATTCCCAATCCCATTTCTTCCAGCACTTCCAGCATCGCTGCGGTATCCACAATTTCGCTGTAAGCAAAATGATATGGCATAGCGATTTCCGTCCCGATGTTCTTCATCGTATCATAAGACGTTTTCAGGAAAGTGCTGTTATACTCATACAGGTCTTTTTTTTCAATCAGCGACATTCTGCCCATTGCCTTCTGAACAAAACTCTCCATGTCCTGAACATTTGAGAAATTCGGATTCGAGACAAACTTTCCTTTGATAATGCTGAAATATTCCGCTTTGTTCGCCGGATCAGACAGCCACTCCGTCGCATGGATCAGCGCACGGTGCATTTTTTTCAGATCATCTTTCGGCGTTGCCTTATAGTTTTCCTCACTCATGACAACGGAGTTCAGCGTTGCCTCGGGAATGCTTGTCGTCAGTATCACGCCGTTTCCATCTTTAACGGCGCTGTCTGCATAATCACCCAGAAGCATTACGATTTTCAGGCGTCCCACCACGAAATTTTTCAGCAGATCTTCTTCCGACATAGTGATTGGGTGCGTCTCGGACACCTTGATGTTATGCGGTTTGAGATAATTCCACAGGAACCAGCGGTAGCCGAACAGTTCTCTGGGATAGCCGATTTTCTGCGTTTTTAAGTCCTGCGGTGTGATTTCCCGCTTTGCAATCAGCCGGTGGTCCTGTTTTTCATAACTGATCACGCCGAGGGATACGCTCTTTTTCCCGGACAGAAGCAGTTCAATATGGCTGGAGTTCCAGAAAATACTTATATCCACCCTGTCATGAATAAAAGCTTTGAACCATTCGTCAACCGTGTGGTAGTATTTCGCCTTGAGATTAATATTTTCCTTCGCGAAAAAGCCTTTCTCGTCTGCAATGATGAAGGGAGAATGTCCGAGATAAGAAATCAGCGCGACAGTGTAATCTTTTGCCTCAGCCCCGGAGACAAATAGCGATAGTGCAAACAAATAAATAACAGCAATTTTAAAT
>JAIFKL010000373.1:7245-10623 GCA_020049595.1 Desulfobacteraceae bacterium | reverse complement strand
TTTCATTGCCGTAAGCTGCGAGAAATTTCTGCAAATCTTCTGCGCTGTTCACCTCGTTCCACAAAATCTGTATCAGTTCCTGAATGCGTTGGGGGGTCATGGGCTTTCTCCTTTGTTGTTGTCTTTGCGGCAAATGTCTGAACTGGGATTTTTGGGATTAACGGATTTTCAGGATTTTTGTCAAGTTAATTCTGCGGGAATCTTTCTGCCGGGGCAAAATATCGGGCGTGCCGGTAAAACCGAAATCCTGCAAATCCTTACAATCCCGAAAATCCCCGTTCAGACATTTTCTGTCAGGATAGATTCTGCAAGAATCTTTCTGCCGGGCGGGGTCGTTCCGGGCAAACTGTCTGAACCCTGATTCACATGATTAAAGGATTTACAGGATTTTTGTCAAGCTGTTCGGACTTGATGAATTTTACAGAACCGGTATGAACAGGCTGAACAGAAATCAGGCAAATCCTTTAATCATGTGAATCAGGGTTCAGACTTTTTGCCCCATCTTCCGCTCCGTTCTTCCAGCCATTTCCTGAATGAACGGGGACTTTCGCCGGATCGCCTTCCTGTCAGCAGATTATCAACGCTGATATCCTCATCAATATCGGGCCAGCATATTCCTTCTCCGCCTCCGATCAGACGCCAGTTACGCCGCTCCTCCTGCGCTGAATGCAGCAGTCTCGGATACCACGCCAGCGGCACAGAGACAGACCTGCCGTCTGTGAGATCAACCGTTAAAGTGTCATCTGTCACGATGACATGCCGGGCTGAAACATACCCGGTTTTAATCATTGAAGAATTCATTCCAACCTCTCAATAAAATTTCCTGATATTTTTCCACCAGCTTCTGTATCCGGTTAATCTCTTTTCTGCCGAAACCCCTGCTGCTTTCAAATATTACAGGATCAATCCAAAATTTGGCAATATTATCATTACTTTCAACATGGATATGCGGCGGTTCGCCGCAGTCGCCGGCATATACTGATCCGCTTTTGTTTTTTTTGCCGCAGACGCACACAGACATGCACAGACAGATATCCGAAAGCGGGATACGGCATAAAAACATCCGGCGGGACGGTGAAAGCGAAATCAGGCAAATCCTTTAATCCTTTAATCAGGGTATGATACCAATTCGTTATCCGTAAAACCGCTTTTCAAGCGGTTTCAGCGATTTGAAAAATCGCTGTACGGTCTGAAAAGACCGATATTTGAAAGCGAATCGGTATGAGTTACGCAGTTGAGACCTCACCCTCCGGACCCCTCTCCGAAGGAGAGGGGAGAAAATTTCCCATCCCCTTCGGAGAGAAGAATAAGAGATATTTCTCTGATAGTTGCGGCATATTGAATTTATTTAATCTTTGCGCTCTTAGCCTCTTTGCGAGAGATAATTTTCTCGCAAACCTCGCAAAGAGAAATACCTTTCGTTATAAGTCAATCTCTTATTTTTATTCTCTTTTCTTGACAAATACCGGCATTTCGGTATATCTGATATACTTTAACCACGAAAGCACGAAATCAAAGAAAAGCACGAAAGAAATTTTTCGTGCTTTCATAATCTTTCGTGTTTTCGTGGTTCAATCTTTCGTGTTTTCGTGGTTCAAATTTTTAACTTTTAAAACCATTGGGAAGGAGTCATGTTATGCGGTTATTAACAAGAGCAGATTTTGACGGTCTCGCATGTGCAGTTTTACTGACAGAAGCCGGGATTGTGAATGAATACAAATTTGTCCATCCCAAAGATGTGCAGGACGCCAAGACGGAGGTGACGGAAAACGATGTGCTGGCAAATATTCCCTATATTCCGGGCTGCGGTCTCTGGTTCGATCACCATTCCAGCGAGCAGGAGCGTCTGAAACTGACCGAAAATTTTCAGTTTAAAGGCAGAAGCTGTCAGTCGCCGAGCTGCGCCAGAGTGATATATGACTACTACGGAGGCGCGGAAAAGTTTTCCAGATTTGACAGAAACGGCTTTATGGAAGCGGTTGACAAATGCGACAGCGCACGCCTGACTGTTGACGAAATCGCCTTTCCCACCGACTGGATCGCCATCGGCTTTATGATGGACCCCCGCACGGGTCTGGGCAGATATAAAGATTACCGGATTCCCAATTATCAGTTTGCCGAAGACATGATCCGTTATTGCCGCACCCTGCCGGTTCATGAAATTTTTGCGGTCCCCGATGTTCAGGAACGCATGTCCCGGTATTTCAGGCAGGAAAACCATTATGAAGATATGATTCGGAAAAACAGCAGGGTTGACGGGAATGTGCTGGTGATTGATCTTCTCAATGTGGAAGAAATCTTTGCGGGAAACCGCTTTAAAGAATATGTCCTGTTCCCCGAACAGAATATTTCCGTGCGGATAATATGGGGGCTGAACAAACAGAATGTGGTCTTTACCTGCGGTCACAGCATCATCAACCGGACTTCAAAGACCGACGTGGGTTCGCTCATGCTGAAATACGGCGGGGGCGGACACAGGGCTGTGGGAACCTGTCAGGTTGCTGCGGAAGATTGGCGGCGGGTCAGAGATGAAATTGTAAGCAAAATGAAAGCTGACGGATAAGCCTCACCTTATACCAATTCGCTATTGAAAATTAACAGGGACGGACAGGACAGACAGAATATAACCTTCAGATATATCACATGATTATCCTGCATATCCCTGTTAAAAAAACTGAGTTGCGGTATGAACTCACAAGGAATTTGGTATTACCGTGGAGATTATGAATCGGGTTCGCCGCCGGCGACTCCCAATGCCATTAAGTTAAGAGCAGATGTCTTGAAATCCCCCCTTGAGGGGGGCAGGGGGGTGTTTCCGCCGCGGAGAGATTTCTCCGGCGCGGCGCCGACCGACGCTTACACCCCCGTTCGGCTGAACTCACGTCGAAGCCTGCGCCCCTCAAGGGGCAGGGCTGTCAATTTCTCCTCTTTTTCCGCAGCCGGCCGCCGCGCGGACATCATCCCTCTCCCCTCCGGGGAGAGGGCAGGGTGAGGGGAGACCCGGACAGCCGCCGCGCCCCTCACCCCGGCCCTCTCCCCGGAGGGGAGAGGGGGAATTTAACAGCCCTGCCCTCAAGGGGGGATTGCGTACTTAACTTAACGGCATTGCCGGCGCCCCCCTACTTTTTCAGACGATGGGACAAAAAACATCTTGCTATTTGAAATAAATGTGCTAAATAGAATTAAGTTTATGAAGGAGAACTGTAATGGAAAAAAAAAGAAGAGAAGCCATTGAGGTGATATGCCCCAAGTGTAACCGTACCGAAATTGTGTATGTACCCATAGAAGAAATACCCAAATGTTCGGACTGTAAAACGCAGATGGTCATCCGGGAAATACTGACCGAAGGAAAACGGGACTGAAAGGATGTGTTGGGTT
>JAIFKL010000373.1:0-7178 GCA_020049595.1 Desulfobacteraceae bacterium | reverse complement strand
GTTGGGTTGAGGTACGAAACCCAACATCCGTATTCCCTAGGGAAAAGTCGATTAATAAAAAGGAGGAATTCAGGAATGAAGAAGCGTTTTTCGAAATGGACAGCCGTATTTGCGGCAGCAATGCTGTGTTTTTCCGCGGCTGTGTTCGCGGCAGACATCGAGCTTGCCAAAAAATCAACTCTGGAACAGATTCTGAAGAAAGGGGAACTGCGGGTCGGTTTTGAAGCCGGCTACATGCCTTTTGAAATGACGGACAAAAAAGGCGAGTTTGTCGGATTTGACATTGATGTTGCCAAAGAAATGGCAAAGGCCATGGGCGTCAAATTCGTGCCGGTCAATACGGCATGGGACGGCATTATTCCTTCGCTGATCACCGGAAAATTCGACATCATCATGAGCGGCATGACCGTGACTCAGGAAAGAAACCTCAAGGTCAATTTTGCCGAACCTTACATTATTGTGGGGCAGACGATTCTGCTTCATAAAAAGCATGAAGGGGTTGTAAAATCTTACAAGGACCTGAACGATCCCAAATATGTTGTCACCTCCAAGCTCGGAACCACCGGGGAGCAGGCTACAAAGAGAAATATTCCGAAATGTACCTACAAATCCTTTGAAACCGAAACCGAAGCCGCGCTGGAAGTGGTCAACGGCAAGGCAGACGCGTATGTGTATGACAAGCCCAACTGCGTGGTTTTTATGGCCGAACAGGGAACCGACAAACTGATCTTTCTGGAGGAACCCTTTACTTATGAGCCGCTGGCATGGGCGATCAACAAGGGCGATCCGGATTTTCTGAACTGGCTGAACAATTTTCTGAGCCAGATCAAAAACGACGGGCGCTATGATGTGATCTATAATAAATGGATCAAAAGCACGGACTGGTACAAGAATGTGAAATAGTAATGAGGTTCGGGGTTCGGGGTTCGAGGTACGGGGTCAGGGGTAAAAAAACCTCTGACCCCGTACCTGAAATAAGAGGTTCGGGGTTCGAGGTACGGGGTCAGGGGTAAAAACCTCTGACCCCGTACCTCTGACCTCGCACCTGAAATAAGAGGTTCGGGGTTCGGGGTTCGGGGTCAGGGGTAAAAAAAAACTCTGACCTCGAACCTCTGACCCCGTACCCCCTTGAGGGGCTATGACATCATCATCAAATATCCGACGGCTGAACAAGGAAGTTTCCTATTATCTCTGGATAGGCGTGTTCTTTCTTCTGGTGATAGGGAGTTGCATCGCTTTATACTACGCAACCTTACAGATTGACTATGTGTGGCGATGGTTCCGGATTCCCAGATATTTCGTTTATGAAGACATCATCGAAACCAAAGCAGACCTCGAAGGAGAGGTAAAATCCATATCTGCGGATGGAAAACAGGCAGTTATCTATATAAAAGGGAAAGATGAAGAAAAAACTTTCAGAGTTCCTGTGGATGGATTGAAGGTGGGCGAAGGAGACAATATTTTTCCCGGAGATATATTGGGAGGTGAAAAACAGTGGAAAGCCGGTATCTTAATGGAAGGACTGTGGCTGACACTGGAAGTCAGTACGATCTCAATTATTTTCGGCGTCATTATCGGTCTGTTCGCAGGTCTTGCGCGCATCTCATCCAATCCTGCCCTCAAATGGTCGGCCATCACGTACATTGAACTGATCCGGGGGTCCCCCCTGCTGGTACAGATTTTTATTTGGTATTTTGTTATGGGGACCCTGTTCAATACCCTGCTGGCCAAAAACGGATTAGGGGTGATTCCGCCCCTGTGGTACGGAGTGGCCTCTCTTGCTTCTTTTACCGGCGCGTATGTGGCGGAAATCGTAAGGGCAGGTATTCAGTCCATTCATCGCGGTCAGACCGAAGCGGCCCGATCTCTGGGCATGAGCTATGTGCAGTGCATGATCCATGTGATTCTTCCGCAGGCATTTCTCCGCATTCTCCCGCCCCTTGCGGGTCAGTTCATCAGCCTGATCAAAGATTCTTCCCTGCTGGGAATCATTGCCATCCGGGAACTGTCCAAAGCCACGCGGGAAGTGGTCACCACCAGCCTTCAGCCTTTTGAACTCTGGTTTGTCTGCGCGCTGCTCTATCTGGTGCTGACCTTTTCTCTGTCCATGTTTCTGCAATATTTAGAAAGGAGGACTTTTGCCAGATGATCGCTGTCCGCAACATATTCAAAACCTTTTATGTTCCCCACGAAGTTCAGGCACTGGTCAATGTGTCTGACAGTATCAGCATGGGGGAGGTGGTAGTGGTGATCGGTCCTTCGGGTTCCGGGAAAAGCACCTTTCTGCGATGTCTGAACCGTCTTGAAACACCGGACAGCGGGCATATCTATATTGACAATATTGACATTATGGACCCGAAAACCGATATTAATAAAGTTCGGGCAGAAGTAGGGATGGTATTTCAGTCATTCAATCTTTTTCCCCATAAGACCGTGCTGGACAATGTAACGCTCGCACAGCGCGTTGTCCGCAAACGCTCTGCCGAAGAAGCTTTGAAAAAAGCCATGATGCTTTTGGACAAGGTGGGGATTCAGGACAAAGCCAAAGTGTATCCGGATCAGTTGTCCGGGGGACAGCAGCAGCGCGTGGCCATTGCCCGGGCCCTGGCCATGGATCCCAAAGTGATGCTCTTTGACGAACCCACATCCGCGCTGGACCCGGAAATGATCGGAGAAGTGCTGGATGTTATGAAAACGCTGGCCAAAGAAGGCATGACCATGGTGGTCGTGACGCATGAAATGGGATTCGCGAGGGAAGTGGCGGATCGGGTGATTTTCATGGATCACGGCGCGGTGATTGAGGAAGGAACCCCCGAACATTTCTTTACCAATCCCACGCATGAGAGAACCAAGCTGTTTCTGAGTCAGATTCTTTGATCCCAACTTGTCTGTCCGAATTTTTTCCGGAGTATAATACCGAATCTCTTTTGAATCTGTATATCATGATTTGACAGGGATAGACAGGATGAACAGGATAATCCTGAACCCTGTCCATCCATGGCTGTTTGTTCTGTTGACATTTGTGTTTTTTGTAGGGGTAAGCCCCTGTGCTTACCCTTTTCAAGGGCGGCTGCCCCTAGAGGGTGTTTAAAAATTAGTACAACTATCAACTTTTCAGTCCCTACGGGACTAATACTAATTTCCAAACACGCTCTACAATATAATCGGGATGTTACAGCAGATGTCAACAGAACCTGATATGTTGTTCGGAGACCCGTCAGAATCAATGCGGCAGGCTGTCAGATATCAGCTTGCGAAAGGAAAAAAGTGTTTTTATGAGAAAAATTATGGCAATGGGTGAGGGGCTGATTGCAAAAGGCTATATTCAGCCTGCGGATATAAGGGGCTGCAAAGCGAATCTTCTCCTTCTGCTGACGGCTGTGATATGGGGCAGTGCATTCGTGGCACAGCGGATGGGAATGAGCCATGTGGGACCTTTCACTTATAACGGCATCCGTTTTGCGCTGGGTGCAGTCATTCTTTTGCCGGTGGTCCGATGGTGGGACGGGTCTGCGGACACTGACAAAGGATTTTCCGGAACTGTTGTTTTCGGGGGACTGCTGGCCGGAGCAGTGATGTTTGCCGGCGCAAGCTTTCAGCAGATCGGGCTGCTTCATACCACTGCTGGAAAAGCCGCTTTTATCACAGGGTTGTATGTGATCATGGTCCCGCTGGCAGGGCTTTTCCGGGGAGACAAACTCGGCCCGGGCGGATGGGCAGGGGCCGTTCTTGCGCTCATCGGACTTTATCTGCTGAGTGTGACCGAAGATTTCACACTCGCTCCCGGAGATTTATGGGAACTGATAGGGGCATTTTTCTGGACAGCCCATGTGCTGATTCTGAGCCGGTTTTCGCCGAGAGTCAATCCTGCCCGACTGGCCTGCATTCAGGCCGCGTTATGTTCTTTTCTGAGTCTTATAATCGCGGTATTTACCGAAACCGTGACTTATGACGGGCTGCACGGAGCCATGATTCCGATTCTCTACGGCGGATTTCTGTCCGTGGGTGTGGCCTATACCTTGCAGGTCGCAGCCCAGCGAGATGCCTCGCCGGTTCACGCGGCGATTATCCTCAGCCTTGAAGCCCTTTTCGCGGCTCTTGCGGGATGGCTCATTCTGGACGAGATTCTGACATATCGGGCATTGACCGGCTGTGTCTTTATGATGGTGGGAATGCTGGCGGCGCAGTTGTGGCCGAAGTCATAAGTCATATAGCCATGCACCGTTTCAGCTAAAATTATGAAAAAAAACATAATCTTATGGGCGCTCCGCAGACCGCCCTTTCGGAACATCGTAAATCGCCCCGGTTAAAGATTGATCTGTTTTTAGCCGGGGCCGCTTTACTGAGGGCGCGCCGGCGGTGTGCCTCTACACATCAAAATCTTTTTCCAAGATGAAATGAATAACGAAAACAAAATATCCCGCGTATCTTATCAGGATTATCCCAAAGAAGCTGTTGTTCTGGGCAATCTTTCTGTGAAATTTATGAAGCAGTCGCGTTTTGTCCCTCTGTATCTCAAAGAAGATACGCTGGGAATCGCCATGGCAGAACCCGGAGACATCGGCACAGTGGAGGCTTTGAAGTTCGCCTACGGTCTGAATGTTGAGACATTGGAGGGCAGACCCGAAGACATTGCCGAGGCTGTTGAAAGATTATACGGCGCGGGAAGGCAGTCCATCGAAACCATCATACAGGAGGCGGATAAAAACATCTATGCCGATCTGGGCGAAAGCGGCGCGGCGGCAGGCGAAGCAGACATCGCGCATCTCAGGGACCTTGCTTCGGAGGCACCCATCATCAGGTTGGTCAACCGGCTGATTTTAAATGCGGTAGAACTTCGGGCAAGCGATATTCATTTTGAGCCTTTTGAAAACGAATTTAAAGTCAGATACCGCATTGACGGGGTGCTGCATGATGTGGAATCGCCGCCGAGCCGTCTTCAGGCTGCGATTATTTCCAGAGTCAAAATCATGTCGAAATTGGACATAGCGGAACGGCGTCTGCCCCAGGACGGCAGAATCAAACTCAGAGTTGCGGACAAAGAGACGGATTTCCGGGTTTCCACCGTGCCGACCATCTTCGGCGAAAGCCTTGTAATGCGGATATTGGACAGGGAAAATCTTGTGCTTGATCTGGAGAAGCTGGGCTTTCCCCCGGATATTCTTTCCCGCTATAACGAATTGGTTTCACAGCCTTACGGCATGATACTTGTGACCGGTCCCACCGGAAGCGGAAAGACTAAAATCAATTCTTCCGAAAACAAAATCATCACGCTGGAAGACCCGGTGGAATATCAGATGCGGGGCGTCAATCAGATACAGGTCAATCCCAAAATCGGTCTGACATTTGCCGGCGGCCTGCGCTCGATTGTGCGACAAGACCCCGATATTATTCTGGTAGGCGAGATCAGAGACCGGGAAACTGCCGAGATTGCGGTTCAGTCCGCGCTGACCGGACATCTGCTGTTCAGCACACTTCACACCAATGACGCGCCCGGCGCAATCACACGGCTTCTCGATATGGGAGTGGAAAATTTTCTGTTAAGTTCGACGCTGCTCGGCATTCTCGCGCAGCGATTAGTGCGCGTGATTTGTCCCCGTTGCAAAACGCAAATCATGCCTGATGAGAAACTGTTGCGTTCCATGAATCTGAAGCCCGGAGAAGCGGACCGCATTTCTTTTTTTGCAGGGAAAGGCTGCGAAGAATGCAGAAATACCGGTTTCAGGGGCAGGATGGGGATTTTCGAGTATCTGCCGGTTGATGCGGATATTCGTAAAGAAATCAATGAGAAATCAAGCACGGAAAAGCTCAGGGCTGCGGCAATCCGAAAAGGGCTTGTGACATTGCGGCAGGACGGGTGGCGCAAGGTAAGGGAAGGCGTCACCACGATTCCCGAAGTGCTGAGGGTTACGCTTGAAATGTAGTTGCCGGCGGTTACAATTGTCTCAATTTGAAGTGTAGGGGATGGCGGTGGTCTGCCGCCTTCTTCCGCAACAGGGCATGTCACCGACATGCCCCTACGATTCTTCCACACGACTGATTGATTCTTTATTGAATTTCAGACGCAGGGACACGCTGGCGGCATGTCCGTCCGTTCTTCTGCTCGTATATCTTGCCCAGAAAGAATCCGTGCTGATACGGGCGGAAAACAAAGCGTGGATGAAAGCCGTGCTGAAATTTTTTTCAAGCACCGCGCCGGGGAGAACGTACCGGAAGGATTGATATTGAAAGATCACTCTCAGGGCTTTGGATTCCCATCAGTTTCAGGATTGTAAATCAGGTCATTATATTTTTCTATCAATTTTTCATCCAACAAGGGGTTTTTATAGAAATTTTTTAATAATTCAAAATAGATAAATATGTCTGCACATAGTAAAAGAGAACCTAAGATAAGGCATCCCGCTGTAAAACGATCATTATCTGTTATATATAATCCGATGCTGATAAGAAATATTCCGATCACCAGAAAAATAACTGCAAGAATCCTTTGATATAATCTATCCTGTCTGTCCCGGTCAATCAGATAATACTTCGCAATCTGACGGGATAATTCTTTGTCTTTGTTTTGTTCAAAGGATTCTTTGCCCGCCTGTATGTATTGCTTCAGCAGCGCATACCAGAAACTGTCCCATAATCTTTTTAATTTAAAGAAAATAGCATTCATTTTTCTGCCTCATAAGCTGAGAGATCAAAAAATAAAACAAATAGCATTCACAGTTGAAAAAGTCAATTTTAAATCATCTCGTCATATTTTTAGCAATTTTTCTGAAAAAATAAATTGAAAATATAGCAGATATCGGCTAAAAAAAGTTTTGATTTTAAATGCGCTGTAAAAAGACGGTATCGGGAGAGAATTTATGTTGAAAGACAAAGACATTATTGCAAAATTAAATGAATTGGACAGAACAGAGCTTAATATCCTTGCTCGGAAGCTTGGAATAAAGGAAGAATCCAAGCTGCATTCTATTTTTGAGAAAAAGCAGGATATTATTGAACGCATTCTTAATAAGAATGACAAAAAAACTCTTAATGAAATCCTGATGATAATTTCAATTCTGAAATCTTCAGATAATGACTGGTTCAGAAATCTTGCTAATGACCTGGGATTGAAAGTATCTCCCGACAAAAAATTAGAAGATTCCGGAAAATCGGACTATGTAAAAAAAATAATAGATAAA
>JAIFKL010000385.1 GCA_020049595.1 Desulfobacteraceae bacterium | reverse complement strand
GAAAGATTTGCAGAGGGAATGTTTTTAAATGAAAAACCTATTAGTCATCGGCGGAAGTTATTTTACAGGCAGAGTTTTTGTAGAAGAACTGGTAAAACAGGAGTGAGAAATGAGAAATAAGATTTACCCCTGTCATTCAGGGCGTTGCCCCTTGTCATTCCGAGCGCAGCGAGGAATCTTAACAAGTAAGAGACGAGAAATGAGAAAAATATTTTTGTTGTCGCTGATATTCATCCTTTTTTTACTCCTTATAGCAGGAACTGTATCTGCAAAAGGATTAAAAGCCAGCATCGCGGAAATGCCGATTTATGCGGAAAACAAAGACAAAGGCATTCTGGTAGATTTGGTCAAGGCCATCGCAGAAGTATCTGCAATTCCGATAGAAATTTGTGTCGTTCCCTTTAAACGCTCTGTGTTCTACGTTACAAGCGGCAAAACAGATTTTCATCTTCCTTTGATAAAAAACCCGGAAACCGATGAAAATAAACTGGATTATGACTATGCCGCAGAAACAATCTTTCATGTGAATTTTGTTCTGTATTCTTATAAAAACATGAATATTGACATAAGCAAAATTCAACTGTATAAAATCGAAACTGATTTGGCGCACACAGACTATTTCAATTTTCCGATTACAGGTTCTTCAAGAATCGAAAACAGTCTGAAAAAAGCGAATGTGGCGAGAATAGACGGCTTTATCTTTGCAGATAATGTATGTGACGCATTTATAAAAAAAAATAACCTGAAAAATATCCGCAGACAGTTGTATAAGTCTTTTGAAGTCAAAATTATTTTGCCCAAAGGCGGACAGGGAAAAGAGACGGACAATATCCTGACATCTGCCATCAAGAAACTGCGGGAAACCGGCAGATATGCGGAGATAATGGGACAGATTGATTATCCGTATAATGATTGGCAGCCGTGATGAGAATTGAAAATTGAGAATTGAGAATTGAGTGCGGCGTATTATCGTTAAGAGATAAGCCTGCTGATCCATTGATAAGAAAAACTAAACTGAGTTATAAAAAAAAATAACTTGAAAAATATCCGCAGAATCTTGTAAAAGACTTTTTGAAGTGAGAAATGAGAAGGAGGTGGTAAAAAGAGATGATTCAAAAGCCTCGCAGAGGCGAAATGCTTGTAGAAAATATTTGCGGATGAAATATTAGGCTTTGTTTTAACAAATTGTAATGAAAGGAAGAAAACAGATGAAAAAATGTATTAAAATCGCATTCATTGCATTCTGTCTCACGGGAATGCTGTTTAGCGTAGCAAATGCAGAGCATTATGTGAACGGCGTGGAGGGCATCAAAGCTGCCTCTGTTCCGCCTCCGGGTTTCTATTACCGCATGTACAACGCTTTTTACACGGCAGATAAACTGCTGGACACGGAGGGGGAAGAACTGAATGTGGATTTTGATGTGAAAGTTTTTGCAAACGTCCACCGTTTTATCTGGATTTCGGATTATAAACTTTTGGGAGCCGACTACGGCGCGCACATCATTGTTCCATTGATTAACACAGATATTAAAATCGGCGCGCTCGGCGTTGACGACGACAAATTCGCACTCGGCGATATTTTTGTTGAGCCTTTTCTGCTGTCATGGCACGGGGCTAACTATGACGCGGCATTCGGACTCGGCGCTTACATGCCGACCGGCGACTACGATGTAACAGAAGCCGCATCTCCGGGCAAAGATATGTGGACAGGAATGATGTCTTTCGGCGGAACATTTTATTTTGATGAGGAAAAAACGTGGTCTGCTTCCATTCTCGGCAGGTATGAAGTTCACAGCGAAGCGGGAGATTCAGATATTACACCCGGAAATGACTTCCATTTTGAATGGGGCGTCGCCAAAACAATCGCTGGCGTCTGGGATGTCGGCATGGCAGGATATTGTCAGTGGCAGGTCACGGAAGACAGCGGTACCGGCGCATCTGAGAATAAAGACAGCGTTTATGCTGCGGGACCAGAAGCCGTTGTTTTTATTCCGCCTGTGAAACTTTTTGTATCGCTCAGAAGCCTGTGGGAATTTGAAGCAGAAGATCGTTCCGAAGGCAACATCACGACTCTGACCTTTACAAAGATATTTTAACCTCACCCCCCCGGCCCCCTCTCCGAAGGAGAGGGGGAGTAAATACTCCCCTCCCCTTCGGGGAGGGGCCGGGGGGGGGGTTTATCGGGGGAGGGGCCGGGTGGGTTTTTAAATAACCCGAAAGCCCACCACAGTAACATCGTCCTGCCTTTCAGCCTCCCCTTTGTATGTCTCAAAGACTTCAAGCAGCCTTTCCCGTTGCTGTTCAAAACTCAGTTTGCTGATCTCCCCGAAAAGATTTTCAAATCTTTCTCTGCCGAAACGGCTGTATCTGAAACGGCTTTGCCGAGGGTTATTTTCACCCATCTGATCTTCAAATCCGTCAGTTGTCATATAAAAAGACATTCCCTTTTCAATATCCACGGTGTGATTGGTGAAATCAAAATCCAAGTCAGATTTTTTATATCCGATGCTCTGCTTATCGCCCCTGATGACAGTCAATTTGTCATTAAAAACACAGAATAAAGGAAGTTTTGCGCCGGCAAAAATAAGCTGCGGGTTTTCGACTGCCGCTTCTTTATTACTGTCCTTTTCAACCGCCCCCTGCCTCCTGCCCTCTGCCTCCTGCCCCCTGACCACACACACCGCCGCGTCCATGCCGTCATCGGAAACCGCATATTTTTTATCCTGATGAAGCGTTTTTTTTACAGTAAAATTCAGTTGTTTCAATATAAGCGCCGGATCACGGCACCCTTCGTCTGTTATGATTCTCCGCAGCGCGGAAGAAGCGATCATGGTCATAAACGCGCCGGGGATGCCATGCCCCGTACAGTCAATAACAGCGACAACAAAGCCCGCATCGCAGCAGCGATGATCTGCAAAATAAATATCTCCGCCGACAATATCTTTCGGCATCCACAGGAAAAAACTCTCCGGAAGGAATTTTTTTATTTCATCCGGGTTCGGCAGCAAAGAACGCTGTATCATTTCAGCATACAGAAGACTGTCTGTAATTTCTTTGTTTGCTTTTCTGACCGCATCTTCAGCCCGGCGACGTTCCTGAATTTCAAAATTCAGTTCCTCGTTTATTTTCCTGAGTTTTTCATTGGAGCGTTTCAATTCTATATGGACATCAACCCTTGCAATAACCTCTTCCTGCTGAAAGGGTTTTGTAATGTAATCCACGCCCCCGGCTTCAAATCCTCTTACTTTGTCAGCAAGATTGTTCAGCGCACTGATAAAAATGATGGGTATTTCTTTGGTTGTCTCTTTATTTTTCAACTGTCGGCAAACTTCGAAGCCGTCCATTTCAGGCATCATTATATCTAATAAAATCAGGTCAGGTATAATTTTAGATATAAACTTCAAAGCCTCAAATCCGTCTTTTGCCATTGCGACCTTATAATTCCGGCATCTGAGCATGTCTGCCAGTACCTGCAAATTTTTTATATTATCATCTATAATCAACACGGAAGCCCGGACTTCGTTATCCATATATACTCCTGAATGCAGATTTTATTAGGAGTTATGCACTTTATTGATCTCGTTCCGGCGCGGGAATGCAGCCCGGACGCCATCACAAGCCTAAGGGTTTCAGCATAACGGGTTGTCCGATTGAAGAACAACTGCTTGTACTCTTTCAGATACCCGCAGACAGTTTTTCTTTTACTTTCTCTGCCTCTTATCTTCCGATACCGGTTTCTTTTCTCAAACTCTTAACCTCTTGTATTATCCTGTCTTTCACATCAAAATCATTCACCAGTTCATGGTCAGGGTAATAAATATTTGCACTTTTCTCTTTTCCCTTCAAATCATGCTTCCCGAGTGATACAAAGTTCCATGCCGCTTTTGTGCTGTTTTTAACATTTTCAGATAATACAACTGCCTTTTTAACATCCCGTGTCAATGCTTCCAGTCTGGCTGCTGTATTCACTGGGTCGCCTAAAACCGTATAATCCGTTTTTATCGCTGATCCCATATTGCCTTCAATCACAATGCCCTGAGACAATCCGAATCCGCAATACAGCAGGCGGATCGGACTGCTTTTGTCAGCAGACTGCCTTGCTTTTTTCAATTCGCCTAAAATGTTCAAACAGGCTTGAAGCGCATTGTCGGCCGATTCGGGAGCAAAATAAGCCATCACGCAGTCTCCGATATATTTGCTGACCTCTCCGTCTCTTGCCGTAATAATTTCACTGGAGATTTCCAGATAACGGTTAATCATCAGGGCAATCAGTTCAACCGGCAGATTTTCACTGATTGCAGAAAAGGAGACAATATCTGCAAACATAATAATTTTTTCAACCTTACGGACCGGTACGGTAAGCGGATTGATTCCTCTGTTGATAATCTTCAAAACCGCCGGCTGTGTATATTGTTCGATGATGCCGTGAGATTCTGTAAGATTCTGCAACAGAATTTTAACAGGGTGAATCAGCAGATCTGTATTGTTATCAAGATTGATAACATTCATTGACCAGTTCGGAAATAAACGCTCTTCCGCCTGATATTCTGTTTTCAGGCATAAAATATCTGTATGCCGTTTATCCTGTCCGATTTTTTCATACAATCGGTCAATTTTTACATCATCTCCCTCGATAATCTGAAAAAAAAGCCCGCCGAAATAAATCAGCACCCCCGTAATGTCCTGTTTCTGATTGTTCTGTCTTGAAATAATGCCGATTTCTTCAATTTCCTTTTCGGAAAGCGGCGAATTAAGCCTGCTGATATAAGTAAGTCGTTTCATATTCTGGATACCCCGCCGGCGGATCCGTTCAATTTTTATGAGCTATATTTTCTTCCTATCAGAACGGTTAATTCATTTAAAAAAGGTATTATTTATATGCCACAACTCAATCTGAAAGTCAAGAACAATACAGCAATGCCGGAAAGCCGGATAGGAACAAGTTTCCGGAATTCTCCTTACGGGTCAGTTAATTGAGGGGTCGGGTTTTTTTTTCATAATATGCTGATAAAATATGTCATTTCCGGCGGAGCGAGCCGACCGATTTTAATAAGATTGGTATAAAATGGGCTTAGCCTGCAGAACGGCCCCTGCTTAAA
This sequence comes from Desulfobacteraceae bacterium, assembly GCA_020049595.1. Lineage (GTDB taxonomy): Bacteria > Desulfobacterota > Desulfobacteria > Desulfobacterales > JAIFKL01 > JAIFKL01. Next base: position 792 of record JAIFKL010000385.1, on the reverse strand, counting down.
ACAGATAAACCCGTTTTACATGGGAAAGGGTGGGCATGTAATGCCCACCTTTCAGGCAAATCAGATCAATCAGACGAATCAAAGAGTTCGACGAGACTTCGGCGTGAGTTCTGTCGAACACATAGTCGAGTCATGCCGTAATGAAACCGGAATGCGGCGGGCATTGATATGCTCACTCAAGAGCAAACCTACCAAGACTCGAGTTCTTTGAGTTGAAGAGCAAATTCATGCGATTTGCCTTTGCCGTACTTTGCTATATCGGCTACAATATCTTTTACTTGTTCGATCCCATGATTATCCAATGCGATAAGCGTCTGATATGCTATATCTCCGTCAGTTTTCCAGCATTCTTTCAGGAGATGAATCAGATGAGGCACAACCCTGTCTGAAAAACTTTTTCCTAAAGCCCATGCCGCTGTTGCCACTTTCTCACCGTCGTTTTCTATTTCAAGAACGCCGATGAGTGTGTTTACCAATTCTTGGTACTCATCTTCAGTCAGAATATGATTAGACAAATCATCAGGCATATCATGGTAATTTGGGTCTCCGTATCTTTCCATAGAATGCCGCTCGATTAGATATGCAGAATGCACAAGGGCTTTTCGCCAGATGACTGCATCTTCCGAATCGCATTGTTCAATCAGGTTTTTGATAATTTTGTCCATAGTCAAGTCCCTATTGCCGTTCTGCTGAAACGGACAAGAAACGGCTTGCAAAGCCGTTTTACAGTAAAACGATTTTGCAAATCGTTTCTGTTTCAGTCTGAATAAAATCAGAATGTTATGATTTTTT
>JAIFKL010000361.1 GCA_020049595.1 Desulfobacteraceae bacterium | reverse complement strand
AAAAATACAATATATTGATTTACCTATATATATTATATTTGATAATGCGAGATATCAGAAAAATCATTTTGTCATGAATTATGCGGAAAGCCTCGGAATAACACCGATCCGGCTGCCGCCTTATTCTCCCAATCCGAATCTGACTGAAAGAGTTCGGAAATTTATAAAGAAAAAAGTACTGTACAATGTGCATTACAAAGATTTTTCAGGTTTTGTCAGCGCCGTAAACCGGTGTATCGGCAAGTCGGACTCCGAATATAAAGAGGAAATGAATTCTTTGCTGACATTAAATTTTCAACATTTTAATAATACTAAAATTAAACCTTAATAGGTATATAACGAAGTCGGAGATAAAGTACCCTTTAACCCGAATCTCGAATGAGGATAACTGCGATGATTTTGCATGTACAGGTGAACGAAGACGGGACCATGAACGCCGAAATCCCCAGATCGCTGTGGGGAAAGAAGGTGCTTATATCCATAGACAGAGCGGTCGCTTCCGAGCCGTCGGATTGGAAAAAAATATCGGAAATATTAGAGGAGGCAGACGCTCTTGACTTTCAGCGCAGAAGCCATGACAGCATTCTTTCTGACTTGAAGGCTTTCAGGGAGACAGAATGAAGCTCGCCTATATTGATTCTTCGGTTTGGATAACACGCATCGAAGGTCTGCCGAAATACAGAAAAAGCATCGGAGATACTCTGGGCAAAATTGAAAGTGCGGGCTATTCCTTATGCGTTTCCGAAGCAGTTCTGCTTGAAAAGCCTTACAGAGAAAACAGCAGCGAGATCATCAGGATTTACCATAAACTTTTCGGGCAATTAGAAGTCTTGGAAACTTTTCCCGACATTTTTAAAAATGCCTTGCTGGCGGCTCAGGCAGAAAATCTGAAAGGCATGGACGCCCTGCATGTCGCCTTTGCGCTTCATCACGGATGTAATACCGAATCCTTATTGAAAACATACATTCGTAAAAATAACATACTGTAATTAAATAAAAAAATTTGTTTATATTGTATAAAGTCAAAAGAGATTCGGTATAAGTGTTTTGTTTCGACTGATCCCCATTTCAAAAATCTGAAAGTCCTGTCTCCAATCTGGATAAATTTGGGAGTCAAATGAGGGGTAGGGGTTGCGGATGGGTCAGGGATTCGGGGGAAAAGCCTTGCGGTCCGCGCCTCTGACCCCTTACCCCGAACCTCATACGGATTCGCTTTCAAAAACGGTGTTTTCCGTAAAACCGCTTTTCAAGCGGTTTAAGCGATTTGAATCTGTTTTAAGCCGGGGCGCTTTACGATCTGAAAAGACCGATCTTTGAAAGCGAATTGGTATCAGACTTTTTTTTTCGGCGATCCCGTAATCCCTGCTTAAACATAATCCTTGCAGATACCCCTGAACCCTCTCGCTAAAAAATCAAACGTAATTTTACAAGAACTCGGAGTTCCGATAGATGAGCGGTCGGAACTCAAAGTTCCGAGAGGATATTCTTTTTTATTTATAAATACTTATCATATAGAGACTTCCCTCCCGGCAGGCGAAAATTTCTCTCTCCACCCAACTTAGGAACCCATAGTTCCGGCATTCTTTTATATTCAATCTGATAATGATTTAATATCAGATTGTTAACCTCATGGCATACGGTTTGCAATAGAGGTTGAAAAATATAAAACAGAGAAATGGGAAATCAGAAGGTGACAGTATGATCACAGCAGAGGGAATTGTGGTGCCGGCAGACTGGGATGAAAACGGGAATGTAATTGCAATTGCCATTTCTACTTACGAAGAAGATGAATACATCATTGACAGTGAGAATGAAAAAGGGCGGGAATTGCTGAAGATTATGCGCCAAAAGATCAGCGTCACCGGTATGATAAAATCCGACACTAAGGACCGTAAAATGATTACGGTGAAAGAGTATTTACTGAGAAGTGAGAAATAAAGCGAATTACAGTAAAACGGCCCTGGCTAAAAATAGATAAACCCGTTCTACGGTGAAATGGTTACGGAATTTTCAACAAATAAATAAGGGAGGAGTGTATCAAATGAAAAAACTGATTGTGATTGCCGTAGCGATTCTGGTATTGTGTGTGATTCAATTTACCGCTTCGGTGCCTGTGTGCGTTGCGGACGATAAGGCTGAAACAGTTGCCGTTGCCGAACAGCAGCAAGAAACACCTGCGCCGGAACAGCCTGCCGCAGAGCAGGCTGCCGCGGAACAGGCTGCCGCGGAACAAGCTGCCGCAGAACGGGCTGCTGCGGAACAGGCTGCCGCAGAACAGGCTGCCGCAGAACGCGCTGCTGCGGAACAGGCTGCCGCAGAAGCGAACATTGGTAATGAGGCTGCTCCGTTGGATGAACTGCCGCCCGAAGAAAAACCTCAGCAGGAGGAAGCGCCGGCTCCGCCCGAAGGTGCCGGAGAAGCAAATCCGGAGCAGCCTCAGGGAAATGCAGAGCCTCAGGGATAAGCCGGGTATATGGGAGCGGCGAAATTTCTGCATAGTAAAGCGGGTTTCAAACCCGCCTTACTGTCCGTGTCCGAAACATATTATGGGAGCGGCGAAATTTCTGAATAGTAAAGCGGGTTTCAAACCCGCTTTACTGTCCGAAACTGCCGGAACAGACAGAGGTAATGATGATGGATCATGCAACGCTGACCCATTTTGTTTTGATCCCCGCGCTGATATGTTGCGCCCGGGTCTGTGACGTAACGCTGGGAACGATTCGGATCATGTACCTTACAAAAGGCATGAAAGTTCTGGCAGCTTTGCTCGGTTTTCTGGAAGTTTCCGTATGGCTGTTTGCCATCGGACAAGTTTTGCAGAATTTAACCAACTATCTGAATTACATCGCTTATGCCACAGGATATGCGCTGGGCAATTACATCGGCATCTGTATCGAAGAAAAACTTTCTCTCGGCACGCTGATGCTGAGAATCATCACCAAAAGAGATGCCAATGAACTGATTGCGTTCTTGAAAGCCGAAGGTTACGGTTTGACAAACATAAAAGCTGAAGGCGCTTACGGTCCGGTGGATATTATCTTTACCATCATCAGGCGGAAAAAATTAAAAGAGCTGATTGAAATTATAAAAAAATTTAATCCGAATGCTTTTTATACGGTTGAAGATGTTAAATTTGTAAACAATACTCCCTTTCCCCTGCCGCCCAAAGAAAACTCGCTTTCTTTCAAGCGGCTCGGAAAAGGAAAAAAATATTTGAAAGTCGCATAAACGCATCTTAAAATATGTACCGCGCAGCACAGGCATCCTGTTTGTTAGGCACAACAGGCAGGTGTCTGTGATGTCAATTTTTTAATTTTTTAACTCTGATAAGGAGAACAGAAAGATGCAAGAAGAATCGTGTATGGTTCAGTCCCCTGCGGGGACGCTGATAGAGGAAAAGGAAGAAGAGCCTCCGGGTATAGCCGCCTTTCCTCTGACCAGAGAATTTTCCGTGCCTGACTTCAGGATTTTCATGCCTAAAAACGCATTGAAAATCCCCCTGACGTATCGTATCAATCGTACAAAACGTGTTGCCCGGACACTGCCGAAAACCCGCGCCTTTCGCCGGAAATTTTTTCCTGATGTCTCCGACAAAGACTGGAATGACTGGCAATGGCAGGTGAGCAACCGCATCCGGACAGGCGCCCAACTGTCTCAGTTTCTCAGGCTGTCTTCCGAAGAACAACATGCAGTGGAACGGCTCGGGGCAAAACTTCCTGTGGGGATTACGCCGTATTACATGAGCCTTCTGTCGCCGGATGATCCCTGTCAGCCTTTGCGCCGAACCGTGGTTCCCACAATGAATGAGTTTGTGAGAATGCCAGGGGAAGCCGATGATCCCCTCGGAGAGGAAGGACAAAGCCCGGTGCCGGGTCTTGTGCATCGTTATCCCGACAGGGTATTGCTGCTGGTGCTTGATTTTTGTTCTACCTATTGCCGATACTGTACCCGTTCCCGCGTTGTCGGACACGGAGCGATTCTTCCGAGTAAGTCTCGTCTGGAAAAGGCGATTGACTACATTCAAAGAACGCCTGCTATCCGAGATGTGCTTATCTCAGGAGGTGATCCGCTCACATTAAGCAATGAGCGTTTGGAATGGATTCTGACGCGTCTTCGTCGGATTCCGCATGTTGAAGTTATCCGCATCGGTACCAAAGTGCCGGCAGTGCTGCCTCAGCGCATTACGCCTAAGCTGGTACGGATGCTCCGCAAATATCATCCGCTGTGGATGAGTCTCCATTTCACGCATCCCGATGAAGGCACGCCTGAGTCATATCGGGCATGTGCCATGCTGGCAGATGCGGGAATCCCGCTGGGTTCCCAGACGGTTCTGCTCAAGGATGTCAATGACAATGTGGAGACCATGAAAGAGCTGATGCACCATCTGATGCGGATGCGGGTTCGGCCTTATTATCTTTATCAGTGCGATCCTATATCCGGTTCGGGGCATTTCCGCACGCCTGTGGAAAAGGGTCTTGAAATCATTAAGGGATTGCGGGGCTTCACGAGCGGATATGCGGTGCCGACGTATGTGATTGACGCCCCGGGGGGCGGGGGCAAGATACCGCTCATGCCGGATTATGTCGGCGGCAGAGAGGGAGATGAGCTTCTGCTCCGCAACTACGAGGGCGGCGTGTTTCGTTATCCGGATCAGCAGATGAGCAATATTTGTCTGAACAGTTAGCAAGTAGCAAGTAGGGTGGGCATGAAATGCCCACCGTTTATAAGCCGGTGGGCAGCAAGCTGCCCACCCTACAAGCTACAAGCTGCTTTTAAAGTCCCGTAGGGACATCTGAAAATAGCCCGGCGATTTATCGCCGGGAAACATGATTCGCACAAATCAATTTAAGTCCCGTAGGGACGACTGAAGACATAGCAGGGTGGGCATGAAATGCCTACCGTTTATAAGCCGGTGGGCTACAACAAAAGGGGAAAAAACATGAAAGCAAGAATGATGCTGTGTGTTTTGGCAATGTTGGGATTGGTGTTTACGGTCGGCTGTCTTACGCAGGAAATTAAACAGTCTCCCTCTGTAACAAGCACTCCTGCGCCTGAAAAAGAAAAACCGTCTCAGCCGTCTGTAACCGTGCAGCAGCCGAAGATTGAGACGCCTGTGACCAAACCCTCGCAAGAGCGGATAAAGGTCATGATTATGGGGCGTGTCAAAGATGAGTCTATTGATTTTCAAGGATGTCCGCCAGTATTTGTTGTAGATATTATAAATGGGAACGGAACAAGCAGTTATAAATCAAAGAGTTTTAATCCTGAAAGTCGATCTATCTGTAATCTATTAATAAAGGCTGCTGGTAAAAAAGTAGATGACTGTACAACTAGCTCATTCAGTCAAGGAAAGATAGATGGATTTCAAGTTTTAACAGATGA